>JAAYEI010000013.1 GCA_012728815.1 Clostridiales bacterium | reverse complement strand
CTACACAAACGCCAACGCGGATGCCAATGACCAGGTGAACATCCAGGATGTGGTGTGGGTGATCAACAACACCCTGGGCTTATAGGGCAGCAGAAAGCAGTGAAGCGCGACAACGATGGGCTTGTTGTGAGGCTCGCTCACATTGTTCCCTCGTGTCGCGCTTCAGCTGCCGCCTGTTGATGCCATCGTGGCATTTATGGCTCTGGCAATCATAGCAATGCGGCCCCGGTTAAAGTTGATTACTTGTCCAGTTCCTTGAGCAGGGCTTTCATGAAGGCGGGCAGGTCAGCCGGTGAACGGGAGGTGACAAAGCCCTGGTCCACCACGGCTTCACTGTCTTCCCACTGGGCGCCTGCGTTCACCAGGTCGTCCTTGATGGCCTTGGTGGAGGTCAGTCTGACGCCCTTGATGACGTCGGCGGATGCCGCCACCCAGCCCGCGTGGCAGATCATGGCGATGGGCTTTTGGGAAGCGCGGAAGGCCTTCACCAGCCTGAGGGCATCAGGATCGGTGCGCACCTTGTCCGGGGCATAGCCGCCGGGGATGACCAGCGCGTCATAATCCGCTTCCTTGGCGTCCTTGAAGGTGATGTTGGCTTCAAAAGTGAAGTCGGTCTTGCCTTTGTACTCCCCTTCCCTGGTGCCGGCCACATCCACCTCGTACCCTGCTTCCTGCAAACGGTAGTAGGGGTAAATCGTCTCTTTCTCATCAAACTTCGGGGCGATGAACATCAGAGCCTTCTTGGTTTTCTTCATGAGACCATCCTTTCCTTCGTCCTGTATGGGCGCCTGATTTTACGCCCAATCACTGGGAATATACCCTCCCGGCTTTTTTAGCCTTGTGTCTGAACGGTGAACATTGGCCGTGGAAGTTTGCCCGAAAAAGGCCGAGGGGGTATACTTTCCATGCGGCGAAACAGCGCCCGGGAGGTATCATGAAATTGTTTTCTACACATTCATCCCGCCAAATGATAGCGGTTTTCCTGCTCTCCATCCTGCTGACCCTGCCCCTTTTGCCCACGGCCCAGGTGGTGGAAGCGCCCCTTGTCTACATCAACCCCGGCGAGAAGGTGCCAGTCTACGAAAGCCCGGATGAGGGCACAAAGAGCGGTTTTGTACTGGACAGCGGCGCGGTTTTTGAAGTGCTCTCCAACCAGGGTGAGTGGCTCAACATCCTGCGCGTCAACGAAGCCGGCCAGCGCCTGCCCGGCTGGGTGAAAGCCAGCGGCCTGCGTCCCAAAACCCAAGAGGACGGCAGCGGCATCGCCATCGTCAACAGCGCGGATCCCTTTGTGCGCGTCCACCTGCAAAAAGGCGCCAGCAGCCGGTCTGATTCCCTTGGCAAGTACTACAACGGCGTGGTAGTTACCCTGATCCAGGCACCCAAGGACAATTATGTAAAAGTGCGCATCGGCAGCCTGGAAGGCTTCATGAAGCTGGACAGCCTGCTGCTGGACGCCATGCCCGGCAGCGTGCAGACTTATGTTCAGACCGCCACCGTGCAAAACCCGCGCGACCCGGGCCTGACCTTGCGCGCCGGGCAAAGCTACCAGTCCGACAAGCTGGGCGGCTACAGCAACGGCGCCCAGGTGCGGGTGCTGGGGGTGACGGAGGAGTTTGCCCAGGTACAGACAGCGGACGGCCAACTGGGGTTCATGATGGCCTCGGGCCTGTCCCCCCAGCCCATCTACGCGGACATTGACCCCGGCGCCTACATCCAGCAGCCCGAGGGCGCGCTCAGCGTGGTAGACAACCCAGCCGGCCAAGGCGCACACCTGCGCCAGAAGGGCTCCACCTCCTCCCCCAGCCTGGGGCTCTACCCCAACGGCACCCAGGTGGTGGTGACCGGCGGCACCGCCTGGTGGAAACAGGTGTGGGTGGAGGGCCGCACCGGCTACATGATGGCCACCCTGATCCGCGGCTTTGTGCCCAGCGAGGACGGCGGGGAGGACGACTGGGTCATGGAGGACTGGCTGGACAGCTGGGAGGGCACCTGGGTGGACGGCGAATCGCCCTGATGGCTGCCTGACGCCGCCTGACACACGCAAAGACCGCCGCCCGGTTGCCGGGCGGCGGTCTGGTTGATTCAGGGTGTTTCAGGGCTCAGCCAACCGGGGGCACGGCCGCGGGCAGCTGCGGGTCAATCGGCACAGGGTTCACGCCCATGAGGATCAGGGCACCGATAACGATGATGACACCGATAGAGTAGAGGATCATCGGGCGCATGTTGGTGCGGATCAGCTTGCCTTCCTTGCCGGTGATGGCGACCGTGGCGGAAACCGCGACCACGTTGTTCACGCAGATCATGTTGCCGATGGCGCCGCCAATGACCTGCAGGGCCACGATGAGCACCTCGGGCATGTTGAGGATGTTGGCCGCCTCAAACTGCAAGCCGGTGAACAGGTTGTTGGAAACGGTGTTGGAACCGGACATGAAGGCGCCCAGCACACCGATGAAGGGGGCCATCAGCACATAGAAGCGGCCGGAGATGTCCGCCAGCGCCTTGGCCATGCTGGTCATCATGCTGACCAGGCCACCGTTGTTGACATGGGAGTTGAGCATGAGCTGCACCATGGCCACGCCCGCGAACAGCGCGATGGCGGCGCCCAGCACCTGCTTGCCGGTGGCGGCCAGCACCTCCTTGACTTCCTTGCCCTTGAGGCCATGGAAGACGAAGGTGAGCAGCGCCACCAGGATGAAGGGCACGACGCCGGGGTTGTAAGCCCAGGGCAGCGCGTAATCCAGCCCGGACCCCAGCACGTTGGGGATCTTGATGAGCAGGGTGTTCAGCCAGGCCTTCAGCCCGACCTGCGGGATGCGGGTAATCACCAGGATGGCCGCGATGAGCACATAAGGCGTCCAGGCCTTGACCAGGGACATGTTGGAGGGCTTGTTGGGCTCGATCTCCCCGCCCGTCCACTCAGGATTCCACTCGGTCTTGCTGGGGAAGTCCCACACGTCCTTGGGCACCAGGAAGCCCTTCTGCGCCGCCAGCACCACGATGACCAGGCCAATGAGCCCGCCCAGCAGGGAGGGCAGGTCACGCCCAAAGAGCAGGGCAATGAGCATGTAGGGCACGGTGAAGGCCAGGCCGGCGAAGATGGCGAAGGGGGCGGCCTTGAGGCCGTCGGAGAACTTCTTGTTTTTGCCGTAGATCTTGGTCATCAGGGAGATGACCAGCAGCGGGATGAAGGTGCCCACGATGGCATGACCCATGGCGGTGAAGACGACCAGGTTCTTCTCAAAGAAGGCCGGGTCCACGCCCAGGTTGGTCAGGGTGGAGGACAGCACCGTCATGGACATGGCCACCGGGGTGCCCACCGCGCCAAAGGACACGGGGGTGGAGTTCATCACCAGGCCCACCATGGCGGCGGCCACCGCCGGGAAGCCCAGGCCCACCAGCAGGGGGGCCGCCAGGGCGGCGGGGGTGCCAAAGCCGGCCGCGCCCTCAATGAAGGCGCCGAACATCCAGCCGATGATGATGGCCTGCACGCGGCGGTCCTTGCTGATGTTGTTGAAGCCGTTGCTGATGACGCTCATGGCGCCGGATTTCTTCAGCGTGTTGAGGATGAGGATGGCGCCAAATATAATCAGCAGCACATCGATGGCTTTGAGCAGGCCAAAGACCGAGAAGCCCAGCACTTTCATGAAGTCCATCTGCCAGAAGGTCAGGCCGATGATGGCGGCCAGCAGCCAGGCGATGGGCATGGCCACCTTGGCCGGCTTGTTCCACCACACCATCAGCACAATGACCAACAGGATGGGCAGGAACGCCAAAATGGGTTCGAGAATCGAATTCATGTGAACGCCTCCTACAGTTATTTGGGTCAGGGAACCACGATGACGGACACCCCGTCGGGGATTACGGTAACCTTGTAGTCATCCCGGCCAACCATGCCACGGGCCATGTCCATCGCTTCCTCCATGTCCTTCGCGTAGTGCATGTGCATGGCTTCCACCATCTCACGCGGCGCGCCGGTGACCATGATGACCTTGTGGCGCAGCAGGATGCGCGCCAGAATCTGGGATTCCCACTGGTCAGGAATGGTCTGGTCCATGGGGGTCTTCACAATGCTGTCCATCACCTCACGGGGGCCGGACGCGTTGTTGAAGGTGTCAAAGAAAGCCTGGCCGCCGTGGCCGTCGCTGCACGCCGCAGCGATGATGATCACCCCTCCCTCCTTGACGGTGGCTTCCGCTGCCGTCATGCCTTTTACCGCCTGGTAGATGTTCTGGTCCAGCGGATAGCCGCCGTTGGTGGTGACGGCGATGTCCGCCTCCACACGTTTGACCCCGGCCAGCTCACGGACAAACTCGCAGCCCTCAAGGTGCGCGTCCTCCCGGTGGCCAGCGAAGGCCTTGATGATTTTTTTGTCGGCGTTGATCACCACGTTGATGATGAAGCCCAGGTTGGCTACCTTGGCCGCGTGCAGCATGTCCCGGTGCAGGGGGTTGTCCTCCAGCACCCCGGTGCGCGCGTGGGGGGACCCGATGAACTGGGCGCAGTGGTTGGCCAGCACCGTGCGGTAGCTGACCACGCCCGGCAGCACGCTCTTGCGCCCGCCGGAAAAGCCGGCGAAGAAGTGCGGCTCAATGAAGCCCTCACCAATGAGCAGGTCGGCATCGGCCGCCACCTTGTTGAGGATGAACTTGCCCCCCGAGGGCAGCAGGCCCATGTCCACCATCTCGTCGTTCATGCTGTCGTGGATGTGGATCTTGACATTGTCCACGATGTCATCGCCATATTTGGCGCGCAGCTCCGCGTCCGTGGTGGCGCGGTGGAAGCCCGTGGCCACCAGGATGGTGACCTGCGCCTGCGGGTTGGCCGCGCGCAGTTCCTCCAGCAGGATGGGCATGATGACGTGGGAGGGCACCGGGCGGGTGTGGTCGCTGGAAATGATGACGATGTTCTTCTTTCCCTTGGCCAGTTCACCCAGCCTGGGGGAGTTGATGGGGTTGGCCAGCGCGTCGCGCACCAGCTCGGCCTCGCTCTTTTGGGCGACAAACTCATGGGCCTTGGAGAGCAGCACGCCGGCCAGGTGGCCTTCCGGCACCTCGACCTGCTCGTGCCCCTTGCCATAGGGTAGCTTGATAATCACCTGATACCTCCTTGAAGCTGTCAGTGGGCCGCTTCCAGGTCAAACATCTTGCCCGGGTTCATGATGTTGTTGGGGTCCAGCGCGCGCTTGATGCCGCGCATCATCTTCAGTTCCACCGGGTCCATCAGGTCCTGCATGTACTTCTTGCGCTTGATGCCGATGCCGTGCTCGCCGGACAGCTTGCCGCCGATGCTGTGCACCGCGTCATACAGCTCCACCAGGGCCTTCTCCTCGATGTCGTACCACTGCTCCATGCTGTGGTCGGGGTTCTTGACCAGGGTGGTGTGCAGGTTGCCGTCCCCGGCATGGCCGTAGGTGGGCATGGCGATGTCATACTTCTTGGAGATGGCCTCCACCTTGGGCATGAGCTCGGGAATGGCGCCGATGGGCACCACGATGTCCTCCAG
Organism: Clostridiales bacterium; assembly: GCA_012728815.1. Lineage (GTDB taxonomy): Bacteria > Bacillota > Clostridia > Christensenellales > Aristaeellaceae > UBA6115. The sequence continues at coordinate 45,828 of JAAYEI010000013.1, read as the reverse complement.
GCTCTGGTGGGGGGAGTAGACCTTGAAGGCCTCGGCGATGTTGCGCCGCACCGACCACACGCGCTCCTGGGTGGTGAAGTTGTCCGCAACATAGACCTCCAGCGCGCCGTTTTTCATGAGCAGCTCGCCGATGCGCTCGGCATCCAGGTCCACCTGCTCCTTCTCGGTGCCGTCCACGCTGACCAGCAGCATGGCGCCGGCCTGCTGATAGGGCAGGTTTTCGTTCAGGTAGTTGCAGGAGGTGTGCACGCTGGCCTTGTCCATGAACTCAATGGAGGTGGGGGTGATGCCGGCCTTGGAGAAGATGACGGGCACCGCCGCGATGGAGGTGTCCACATCCTCAAAGAGGACCAGCAAGTCGGACTGGTATTTGGGCTTGGGTGACAGCTTGATGATGGCCTTGGTGACGATGCCCAGGGTGCCTTCGCTGCCCACGATGAGCTTCTTGAGGTCATAGCCCGTGACGTCCTTCACGTTCTTGCCGCCCAGCATGACCACGTCGCCCTCGGGGGTGACCAGCTCCATGCCCACGATGTACTGCCCGGTCACGCCATACTTGACCGCCTTGCCGCCGCCCGCGTTCTCGGCGATGTTGCCGCCCACAAAGCAGGACTCCAGGCTCATCGGGTAGCCGGCGAAGAAGAGGCCGTGGTCGGACACCAGGCCGTTGATCTCATTGGTAACCAGGCCCGGCTCCACCACGATCATCATGTTGGCGTAGTCAATCTCCAGCACTTTGTTCATCTTCTCCACAGACAGCAGGATGCCGCCGTAGATGGGGATGGCGCCGCCGGACAGGCCCGAGCCCGCGCCCCGGGGGGTGACGGGGATCAGGTGGCGGTTGGCCAGCTTGACCAGCTCCGCGACCTGCTCGGTGGTGGTGGGGGTGACCACCACGCCGGGCATGACGCCGTACTGGTCGGCCGGCGTTTCGTCGTGGGAGTAGGGCAGCATGGCCTCCTCGTCCATGATGAGGTTGCGCGCGCCCACGATGGCTTCAATTTCCTTGATGATTTCAGGGGTCAGCTTGTTGTATTTCATTTGGAACCCTCCTCCTCCAGCTTCTTGTTCAGCAAGGGCAGCACCTCAAACAGGTCGGCTACGATGCCAAAGTCCGCGACCTGGAAGATGTTCGCGTCCTCGTTGGTGTTGATGGCGATGATGTTCTCCGAGGTTTTCATGCCAGCCAGGTGCTGGATGGAACCGGAGGCGCCCACAGACACAAACAGCTTAGGGGTGACCGTCTTGCCGGACAGGCCCACCTGCTGGGGATATTTCGCCCAGCCCCGGTCCACCGCGTCGCGGGTGGCGCCCACCACCCCGCCGAGGTTGCGCGCCAGGGTCTGCAGCATGTTGAAGTTCTCGCCCTTCTTCATGCCGCGGCCGCCCGCCACCACCACATCGGCTTCCTGGATGTTGATGTCCTCCCCCGCCTCCTCACGGGTGGCCAGGCGCTTGACGCGCGGGTCCACCCAGGCGGTTTTGAAGGGCACCAGCTCAATCTCGCCCTTGCGGTCCTTGTCCTTGTCCAGCGGCTTGGTGGACTTGGGACGTACCGTGGCCATCTGGGGCCGGTGGTCGGGGGACTTGATGGTGGCCAGGATGTTGCCGCCGATGGCGGGCCTGGTCTGCAGCAGGTCCTTGGTGATGGGGTCAATGGCCAGGCCGGTGCAGTCCGCCGTCAGGCCCACGTGCAGGCGCATGGCCGCGTGGGGCAACAGGGTGCGGCCGTTGAAGGTGGCGGCGGCCAGCACGATTTCGGGCTTGCGCTCAAGAATCAGGTCGCAGAGGATGTTGCTGTAGGTTTCGGCGATGAAGCTGTCCAGCCACTCGTCAAACACCACCAGCACACGGTCCGCGCCGCGCTCGATGAGCTTTTGCAGCTCGTCCTTGTCCACATGGCCGGAAATCAGCACAGAAACCAGCTCCTGACCCAGGTCATCCGCCAGCTGGCGGCCCCGGGCGAGCAGCTCGTAGGATACGGTCCTCAGTTTGCCGTCATGGGCTTCGGCGATGGTCCAGACGTTTTGATGTTTCATGCCTGCCTCCTTACAGAATCTCTTTGGCTTTGAGGAAGTCGATCAGCTTGTCCACCGCATCCTCCAGGTCCTTCTCGTCCGCGGGCTTGATGATGGTGCCGCCGCGGGTGACCTTGGGGGTTTCAATCTTGATGACGCGGGTGGGGGAGCCCTTCAGGCCGATCTTGTCCTTCTCCACCTCCAGGTTGGAGGCATTGTAAGACTTGATGTCCGCCGCGCGGGCGCGCTGCTTGCCCCTGAGAGTGGGCAGCCTGGGGAAGCTGATCTCCTTGACCACGGTGAGCAGTGACGGCAGGGGCAGCTGCAGCTTCTCGTAGCCATATTCGGTCATGCGCCAAACCAGCAGCTCGCCGGTGGCGGGGTCTGCGCTCTCAATCTGGCTGACGTAGGTGGCCAGCGGCACATCCATCGCCGCTGCGATATTGGGGCCAACCTGGCCGGTATCGCCGTCAGTGGCGCGCTCGCCGCAGAGGATGAGGTCAAACTCCCCCAGGTCCTCAATGGCCTTGGCCAGGACGTAGGACGTGCTCCAGGTGTCCGCGCCCGCGAAGGCGCGGTCTGAAATCAGCACTGCCTCGTCACACCCCATGGCGATGGCTTCCTTGAGCGCCTTCTCGGCATTGGGCGGGCCCATGGTGACCACGGTGACCTTGCCGCCGTGGGCTTCCTTGAGCTGGTTGGCCGCTTCTATGGCGTAGAGATCCAGCGGGTTGATGATGCTCTCCACGCCTTCGCGAATCATGGTCCCGGTGACCGGATCCATTTTGACGTTGCTGGTTTCCGGCACCTGCTTGATTGCCACGATGATGTTCATTCAATGCCCTCCGATAGATTTTTAGGTGGGGTTCCCTGCCAGCTCCACCTGGAGTCTGGCGCGACACACTGTCTAATTTGACACACGGTGTTGAATAAAAACTTCCCCTTTCTGTATAATAAGTATTATGCCTTGGAGATTTATAGCATATGTTTGAATTGTCCGTCAAGTATATGGAAGGCAATTCTTTGTAAGATTTTTTGCCCGGACAGGCCTCAGCCTTGGCCAGGGGGTGCGTGCTCTCCCCCACTTGCCGTGGCGGGCCGGGCGTGTTATAATGCACGCATTGCGATGAACGGGAAACTGTCTGTCAACGCGCTTGGCCATCAGGCCGCAGAGAGCCGCCGGTGGGTGTGAGGCGGCAGCGCAGCAGGCCTTCCGCCCGGGAGCAGGCTGTGACAACAAGCAGCGGGGCGCGCCCCTTACAGCGCCAAGAGTGGCCGTGTACGCGGCAACCTGGGTGGCACCGCGGTCCCCTCCGTCCCAATGGCAGGGGGGTTTTTTATACTTGATGAGTGCAAGGAGCGTGCGCAATGATTGACATCAAACTGATACGGGACAACCCGGAGCTGGTGCGGGAAAACATCCGCCGCAAGTTTCAGGACCACCGCCTGCCCCTGGTGGACCAGGCGCTGGAACTGGACCGGAAAAACCGGGAGACCATCCTGGCGGCAGACACCCTGCGCGCCAAGCGCAACAGCCTGTCCAAGGAGATTGGCGGGCTGATGCAGCAGGGCAAGCGGGAAGAGGCTGAGAGCATCAAGCAACAGGTCAAGGCCATGCAGGATGAGCTGGCGGACCTGGAGGCGCGCGAGGGCGAATACGAGGCCCAGCTGCGCGAGGTGATGCTGCAGATCCCCCAGATCATGGACGCCTCCGTCCCCCTGGGGAAAAACGACCAGGAAAACGTGGAGATGAACCGCTACGGCGAACCGCTGGTTCCAGCCTTTGAGGTGCCCTATCATGTGGACATCATGGAGCGGCTCAGCGGCATCGACCTGGACAGCGCGCGCAAAACCAGCGGCAGCGGCTTTTACTACCTGCTGGGCGATGTGGCGCGGCTGCACTCCGCCGTGCTTGCCTACGCGCGGGACTTCATGATTGACCGGGGCTTCACCTATGTGATCCCGCCCTACATGATCCGCTCGGAGGTGGTGACCGGCGTGATGAGCTTTGCCGAGATGGAAAACATGATGTACAAGATTGAGGGGGAGGACCTCTACCTCATCGGCACCAGCGAGCACTCCATGATCGGCAAGTTTATCGACACCATGCTCAGCGACGACCAGCTGCCCCAGGCGCTGACCAGCTACTCCCCCTGCTTCCGCAAGGAGGTGGGCGCCCACGGCATTGAGGAGCGCGGGGTCTACCGCATCCACCAGTTTGAGAAGCAGGAGATGATTGTGCTGTGCAAGCCCGAGGACAGCATGGCCTGGTATGACCGGCTCTGGCAGAACACGGTGGATTTCTTCCGCACCCTGGACATCCCGGTGCGCACCCTGGCCTGCTGCACCGGTGACCTGGCGGACCTGAAGGTGATTTCCTGCGATGTGGAGGCCTGGTCCCCCCGGCAGCAGAAATATTTTGAGGTGGGCTCCTGCTCAAACCTGGGCGACGCGCAGGCGCGCCGCCTGGCCATCCGCGCCCGGGACAGCGAGGGCAGGCGCTTTTTGCCCCACACCCTCAACAACACCGTGGTGGCGCCCCCGCGCATGCTGATTGCCTTTCTGGAAAACAACCTGCAGGAGGACGGCAGCGTGCGGATCCCGGAGGCGCTGCGTCCCTACATGGGCGGCAAGGAGCGCATCGGCTGAGCGCCTGAGAACTGACAAACTGGCAACAAAACACCCGGAGGCCGGCACATCGCGGCCTCCGGGCGTTGTATTTTCATAGATGTATTGGACTGCAGCGCCTGGGGGCAGCTGGTAAGGGCACCAGGCCCGCGGCGGAGGGCAGGATGGCAGAGGCGCAGCAAAAAAGTCAGGCAGCCACCACCACAATGAAATCAAAGGCGCAGGGGCTTTGGGGGGCTGGCGCTCAATTGTAAGCGCCTGCCGCCTGTGCTACACTGGGGCGAGCACACCATGAAAGGAACTGGCCATGTCCCTGCCCTTTGAAGGCGCCTACACCCCGTCCCAGCTGCGCCGTTGGCTGGATGCCATGTCGCGGCGCTTCAGCTGCCGCCAGTTTTCCCAGCCCGCGGACAGCGCGCAGCTGGCCACCCTGGCCTACGCGGCGCAGCGGGTGAGCCTCAAGGGCATCCGCATCGCATTGGTGAAGGAGGGCGGGGAGAACCTGGTGGTGAGCCTGCCCTTCTTCCCCCGCTTTGAGGGCCTGCAACAATACGCCGTCCTCTATGCGAAGGAGGGCACGGACCTGCCTGCCTTCCGCGCGGGCATCAGCGGCCAGGCGCTGGCGCTGGAAATGGCCGCCCAGGGCCTGCAGAGCTGCTGGATGACCGGCAACTACCGCCGTGCCCAGGCGATGGAACAGGCCCAGGAAGGTGAGAAGCCGCTGGCCGTGATGCCCTTTGGCTGGCCCCGGGACCCGGAGGGCGCGCGGCTGAGCCGCCGGCGCATCCTGACCGCCTTCAGCACCGATGACCCCACCCAGTGGCCCTACTGGGCCTACCGCGCGGCCGAGGCCATGCGCAGCGCCCCCTCCGCCATGAACCGCCAGCCCTGGCAGTTGAGCTACGCCGGCAGCACCTTGAGCTTCACCGGCAGCCGCCTGGACAGCGTGGACACCGGCATCGCGTTGCTGCACCTGGAATGCGCCCTGGGCGGGTACCCGCGCGCCTGGCGCCTGGCCGGGGATGGCCGCACGCTGCTGGCACGGCTGTTGGAGGACACGCGTGAGCCTGTTTGATTTTGCCACCCACAACACCAACAGGAGCCCCCTGGCCGACCGCATGCGCCCGCGCAACCTGGACGAGTTTCTGGGTCAGAAGCACCTGGTGGGCGAGGGGCGGCTGCTGCGCCGCGCCATCCAGGCCGACCAGCTGACCAGCAGCATCTTCTATGGCCCCCCCGGCTGCGGCAAGACCACCCTGGCCTATGTCATCTCCCAAACCACCAAAGGCCATTTTGAGCGGCTCAACGCCGTGACCTCCGGCGTGGCCGAGGTGCGTGAGGTCATCAAGGCCGCGAAGGAACGCCGCGCCATGTACGGCCAGCACACCTACCTGCTGCTGGACGAATGCCACCGCTGGAGCAAGGCCCAGTCCGACTCCATCCTGCCGGCCATGGAGGAGGGGCTGATCCGCTTCATCGGCTCCACCACCGAGAACCCCATGATTGCCATGACGCCGGCCATTGTGAGCCGCTGCCGGGTGTTTCAGTTTTTCCGCCTGACAGATGAGGACGTGCGACAGGCCCTGGAGGCCGCCATCCAGGATAAGGAGCGCGGGCTGGGACAGCTGAACATCCAGGCGGCTCCTGAGGCGCTGGACCATTGGGTGCGCGTGGCCACCGGCGATGTGCGCACCGCGCTTAACGCCCTGGAGCTGGCCGCGCTGAGTACGCCCACGGGCAGGGACGGGATCCACATCAGCCTGCAGATCGCTGAGGACAGCATCCAGCAGCCCATGCTCAGGGTGGATGAGACGCTGTACTACGACATGCTCTCCGCCTTTTGCAAGAGCCTGCGCGGCTCTGACCCGGACGCCGCGCTGTTGTGGGCCTCCCGGCTGCTGTACGCCGGCTGTGACCCCCGGCTGATTGTGCGGCGCATGATTGCCCACGCCAGCGAGGACGTGGGGCTGGCCGACCCCCAGGCCCTGGTGCAGGCGGTGGCCGCTGCCCAGGCGCTGGAGTTCATTGGCCTGCCCGAGGCGCGCCTGCCCATCACCCAGGCCATCCTCTATATCTGCATGGCGCCCAAGTCCAACACCGTGGTCAATGCCATGGCGGCCGCCGCCGCAGACGCCGAGCAGGGGCAGTTGGGCGAGGTGCCCCTGCACCTGCGCGACACCCACTACCAGGGCGCGGCCCGCCTGGGCAACGGGCAGGGCTACCTCTTCCCCCACGATTTTCCCGGCCACTGGGTCCGGCAAAACTACCTGCCGGAAAGCCTTGAGCACACCGTGTACTACACCCCGGGCCAGCTGGGCTTTGAAGCCGGCCTGCGCAAAAAGAAGGACAGCGATGGATAACCGGGCCGTCATCCTCCGCGCGCTGCGGGACCTGGGCATCCCCTATGCCCTGCATGAGCACGCGCCCATGTGGACCATTGACGACTGCCTGGCCCTCCCCGGCCTTGGCCTAGGTGCCACCGTGCCGCGCAACGTCTTCCTGTGCAACCGCCAGCAGACCGCCTACTACCTTTTTCTGTCCAGCCCGCGCCGCGCCTTTCGCACAGCGGTGGTCAGCAAGCTGCTGGGCGTGTCACGCCTGAGCTTCGCGCCGGCGGACAGGCTGCCCGGGTTGCTGGGCTTGCAGCCAGGCGCTGTCAGCCCGCTTGGCCTGCTGTTTGACCTGGAAAAGCAGGTGGAGCTGGTGGTGGATGACGCCTTGCTGCGCCATGAGCGGCTGTGGTTTCACCCGGGGGTGAACACCGCTTCCGTGGAGATGGCAACCGGGGATTTTCTGGGGCGCTTCCTGCCCGGCATTGGGCGCGCAGCGCGGTCCATCCACCTGCCTGATGAGGAAGACAGCGGCCAGGCCCCGCCCAGGTAAACGCTGCGAAGCTCAGAAATCGCCAACGGACAACGGGCAGCTCAGCGCGGATTGCCCACCGCACCGCAAAAACCTGAGAAGGAGACAACAAACCTTGACCTACCACTTTTACGCCTACCTGTCCCGCATGAAGCTCATCCAGCGCTGGGGCCTGATGCGCAACCTCATCCCCGAAAATGACATGGAGCACGCCATGCAGGCCGCCATGATTGCCCACGCGCTGGCTGTCATCGGCAACACCCGCTACGGACGGGACTACAACGCCGAGCATGTCATGGCCCTGGCACTCTTCCATGACATCTCGGAGGTGATCACGGGTGACCTGCCCACCCCGGTCAAGCACAACAACCCCAAGATCAAGGCTGAGTACCACAAGATTGAACGCATCGCCATCCAGCGCCTCAAGCAGATGCTGCCCCGGGACCTGCAGCCCGCCTATGAGCCCCTCATCAACCCTGAGCAGGACAGCCCGGACTGGCGCCTGGTCAAGGCCGCCGACCGCATCTGCGGCTACATCAAGTGCCTGGAGGAGACCAAGGCTGGCAACAACGAGTTCCTGGAGGCGCGCGACAGCATCCTGGCCACCCTGCACGCCATTGACCTGCCCGAGGTGCAGGATTTCATCCGCCAGTTTGTACCCGGCTTTGGGATGAGCCTGGACCAGATTTCAAGGTAGGGCAGGGACGGGCAGGCAAAAGAACCCGGGGATTTTCTGGCGATAAAGTCCCCGGCCCTGGCAAAAACTGTATTCTTTTATATATGCCAAGAAAGCGCGCGGAAGAAACACGCGCGTTTTTTTATATAAGGCTCAGGGCAGCTGAATCCTGGGCTCCTTGTCATTTTTGCGGTAGATGGTGAAACGCCGGCCGATGACCTGCACGGGGCTGGCGCCGGTGAGGCCGCACAGCTGCTCGCTGGCTTCCCGGGCGCTGAGCGGCGCGTTTTGCTGCACGGCGCACTTGACCAGCTCCCGGGCCTGCAGCAGGTCGTAGGCTTCTTTTTGGGTGTGGGCGGTGATGCCTTCCTTGCCCACATACAGGGTGGTCTCCAGGGTGTTTGCCAGGGAGCGCAGGTAGGCGCGCTGCTTGCCGTTGAGTTCCATGCTGTCCTCTTTTCATGCGGCGGTGCCGCCATTATGTGGTCAAATCAAACCAGTAGCGCAGGGCCAGGCCATTGCCGGGCTCCTGACGCGCGTCCTCAAACTGCCCGCCCTGGGATTCGATGACGCGGCGGGAGCGCTGGTTGTCAGCCTGGCAGCAGACCAGCGCGCGGGTCAGGCCCAGCTCCCGGCATTTGGCAAGCGCCAGGGCCAGCTGCCGCTTCCCATAGCCTTTGCCTCGTTCATCCGGGCGGATGGAATAGCCGATGTGGCCACCGTAGTTGAGCAGGTAGTCGTTGAGCTTGTGGCGGATGTCCACAAAGCCGATCAGGCGCCGGTCAGCCACGCGCAGGCACAAAAAGGTGCTGGCCGGCACGTAGCCCGGCGGGCAGGTGGCCTCATCTTCCCGCACGGCCAGGTCGGACAGCCAGTCCTCCACCGTGGCGCATAGGTCCCAGCCGCCATCCCCATGGATCAGGGGCTCAATGGCCAGGGTCTCCGCCTTGTAGGCCTCCAGCTCCTCCCGGTGCTCAAGGCCGGGTTGTACCAGGATCAGTTCATCACGCATGCCATTCCCTCAGGAGGTTTGTGCGGGTTCCGGCAACCCAAGCAGAAATGTCTTTCGTACCTTGTGATTTTCTGGAAAGGATGGCGACCATTTCTTCAGAAAGATGTTCTGACGCCGCCTGATATTTGTCTTCCCTCCCTACTCCACAAAATCAAACTCAATGGCATCCGCGCCCAGGCGCACGGTGTCGCCCTCCTGGGCGCCCAGCTCGCGCAGCCTGTCAATGACGCCGGAGGCGCGCAGGGTTTTGTGGAACCAGTTCATGCTTTCGTAGTCATCAAAGTTGACCGCGTCCACCAGGCTGTCTATGGAGCCGCCGGTCACCAGGTACAGGCCCTCCGCTTCCTTGGCGGCCTCCCAGCCGCGCAGGCGCTCCTCCTCAAAAAAGACCTCCTCCTGCATGGGCTGGCTGGCCGGCAGGATGGCCAGTTGGGCCAGCACGCCGTCCAGCAGGGGCTGGATGCCCTCACCCGTGGCGGCGGAGACCGCGTAGAAGGGGCGCTCCCCGGCAGCCTGCCTGAGGCGGTCCAGGTGGGCCTGGCAGTCGGGCAGGTCAATCTTGTTGGCCACCACAATCTGGGCGCGGGCATCCAGTTGGCCGTAACGGCGCAGCTCCTGGTTGACTGTGTTGAAATCGTCCACCGGGTCCCGGCCCTCCTGGCCGGAGGCATCCACCACATGCAGCAGCAGGCGGGTGCGCTCCACATGGCGCAGGAAGGCAAAGCCCAGCCCAGCCCCCTCGCTGGCCCGCTCAATGAGGCCTGGGATATCGGCCATGGCGAAGGACTCGCCCTTATGCTCAACGATGCCCAGGTTGGGGGTGAGGGTGGTGAAGGGGTAGTTGGCAATCTTGGGCCGGGCGGCAGTTACCCGGGCCAGCAGGCTGCTCTTGCCGGCGTTGGGGAAACCCACCAGCCCCACATCGGCGATGGTGCGCAGCTCCAGCACAAACTCGTGCCAGACGGTTTTGATGCCGGGCTTGGCGAAATTGGGCGCCTGGCGGGTGGGGGTGGCAAAGCGCGCGTTGCCGTGGCCGCCCCGGCCGCCGTTGAGCAGCACGCGCTGCCTGCCGTGCTCATACAGGTCGGCCACGATGTTGCCGGAGGCTTTCTCGCGCACCAGGGTGCCCGCGGGCACCTTGAGGATGAGGTCCTCGCCTGATTTGCCGCTGCGGTTCATGGATGCACCGGGCGCGCCGTTCTGCGCCTGGTACTTGGGCTTGTAGCGGAAATCCATCAAAGTGTGCAGGTTGTGGTCGGCAATGAGCACAATGTTGCCGCCCTTGCCGCCGTCCCCGCCATCCGGCCCGCCATTGATTACAAATTTTTCGCGGTGGAAGGACACGCAGCCGTTGCCCCCATCCCCCGCCTTGAGGCGAATCACCGCCCGGTCCACAAAACTTGCCATGGTTCCTCCTTGTTTCCTGAGCCAGCAGTATACCACAGCAGGCCTGGAAACGCACAGGGCACGGACGGGCACAGCCCTTTGCAGCCTTCAATGGTCTGAACATGCGCGCGGCAGGTTGTTGGCGCGCAACACCCAGGGCCAGCGCCTTTTGCTGATGACCAGTAACCTCATAACCCGGCAGGCCGGGAACAGGCGGCGGGGCCATGCCCAAGGGATTCTGAACTATAAAGGGCAGAATGAAGAACGAAAAGACAGACTGACAAGAAAAATCCCCCGAAAGTTTTCTTTCAAGGGATTTCTCTGGCAGGGGCAGAAGGACTCGAACCCTCAACAAAGGTTTTGGAGACCCACGTGTTACCATTACACCATGCCCCTAAGGCCTTGACATTATATACAGGAGTGGGCGCGGATGTCAACTGAAGGAGGAGCATCCTCTGTTTCGCGCTTGTAGGAGTGCCAAACATAGGTAACACATTAGGCTTCTCCAAGGTGGTAGAGGGCACTGCACGGATCATTGGTATATGTACCTGGGCAAGATTACTGACCCCGACCCCATTGCCAAGCAACTTAAAACCCTAATAGAAAAACCTTTGAAATCTTTTAGATTTCAAAGGTTTTGATGGTGCGGTCGACGGGACTTGAACCCGTACGGTTTTCACCACACGCCCCTCAAACGTGCGCGTATGCCAGTTCCGCCACGACCGCAGGCAGCAAAGTGGATTATAGCCCAGCAGCAAAAGGCTGTCAACACGCGGCGCGGCCGGACGGTATCAGTCGGTATCAGGCGGCCGGAAGGTGTCAGGCGGTGCGGGTCGTCGGACGGCAAGGGGCGCGGAGGCTGTGCCTTTTCAACCACGGACAGGGCCGGTGGCGCAGGCACTATGCCAACTGATCCTCAGCCGCTGCCGGCGGCGCGAAGGCGGCCGGGGCAGCATCCGCCATCATGGCGGGCTGCGCCTGCCCGGTCTCCGGCGGCTCGGACACCTTCTGCAGCTGGTCAAAGGCGCGCACCACCAGGTAGCTGTAGGGCGCGTGGTCGGCCAGGCCAGGCTCCGGGTTGACCAGGGCGTGGGTGAGGCGCAGCGCCTTGACAATCATCTGAGAGAAGGCCACCGCGCCGTAGCTGTCCATGACCCGGCTGATCCTGTCGGCCATGGCGGTCACCTCATCCCGGGGGGCCTGGGCACCGCTGGCCTCATAGTAGAACTTGCGGAAACCGCGCCGGGTGAGCAGCAGCAGCTTTTCTGTCCACTCCTCGGCGATGGCGGGCAGCTTGTCCAGGGATTCCAGCCAGGCGCTTTCCACGAACACCGCCAGGGAGGAGCCGATGGCCTTTTGCGGGCGGCCGGAGAGCGCCTCCAGGTAGGCCAGGCAGAACAGCAGGCCCTGGCGGGTGTCGCGCAGGCTGTCAAACAGGGCCAGCACCTCCTCAAACAGCGGCTGGCCTTGCCAGGCGCCATAGCACAGGCGGCGCAGGTCCTCATCCGCCTGGAGCATATAGCAGGTGCCCAAATGGTCGCGCAGGCCCACGCGGGTAAACAGGTCGTTGCTGACCAGGAAATGGGTCAGCGGCAGCAGGACCTCGTCCCGCTCCAAATGGATGGCGACCACCGGGGAGGCAAACCCAAAGCCCACCAGGTGCCGCCGCTCAAGCCCGGCCATCAACTGCCGGTAGGCCCAGACCTGCAGCACGGCCGCGCCCTGGCTGTGCCCGGCAGCCACCAGGCGGAAGCGGCTGTTTGGCTTGCAGCATTCCTGCAGCACATCCTGCAGGCTGAGCGTTGCCAGGCCCAGCTCCTGCGCGGCGGTGGGGAAGCGGATCTGCGCGGCATTGCCCATGAACTGGGCGGCAATCTTGGAAAAGCCCTCATGGAAATTGTCCTCATGGTTGAAGCGCATATTGCCGGCCCAGTCCTGCGGGCGCTTGCCCGTGCCCATGAAGGCGATGGCCACGGCAAAGCGGCCCGCCCCCTCCCGCCTGAGCAGCACCACGGCTTTGCCGGTCTCCTGCGTGTTGTGGGCCTGCAGGTAGAGGCGGATCTCCGCCAGCGGCCGGGACACGCTGGTCAGCCCCCGGGCCAGGCGCGGCAGCACCTGGTTGAGGGTGCTCTGGTACCAGGAGCCGACCTCCTCCCCCGAGCGCACGCCGGAGATGAGGCGGTTGTCCACCTGCAGGGTGATGTCCGTCCAGCCGGCCTCCAGCCAGGGGGCCAGCTGGAAATCATAGGCCAGCTGCGCCAGCTCCAGCCCGAAGCGGGCCGCCTGGCGGCTCAGCGCGCCCTGGTTGACCGCCTCAAACCAGTCCAGGTCGCGCAAATCCGTTTTTGTGTAGGTTCCAAGATACGACATGGGGCACCTCCGCCCCCATTCTACCATGAATGCGCAGTTTGCAGCAGGGGAAGGCACGCGGGAAATTGCCGCTTGCCCGGCGCCTGGCCCGGCCTTATAATGCAGGTGGTTGAGCTGCGGGCTGTGGTTGAAAGCCGATGCCAGCCGCAGGCGAAACGGCCCACGTAAGCCGGCCACAGGCCGGTGAGCATGGTGCGGTCTAGAGGTAAGCCCGGCCGGGCGGGCGCGCGAGCGCCCAAACGAGAGAGCGGCGTGGGGCGCGAAAGCGCGGAGCAAGGCTCCAGCCGGCGGGTGTGGGGTCAAAGACCAGGTCAGCGCGGCTCAACCCATTTTTTGTCAGGGGGTTTCCAAACACATGTACCAGGACAAGACCTTGGCGTGCCGGGACTGCGGCAGCGAGTTCACCTTCACCGCGGGTGAGCAGGAGTTCTACGCGGAGCGTGGTTTCAAGAACGAACCGACGCGGTGCCGCGACTGCCGGCAGAAGCACAAAGCCAGCAGGTCCGCCGCCAACGGCCCGCGCGAGCTGCACGACGCCATTTGCGCGCAGTGCGGCGCGCACACCCAGGTGCCCTTCCAGCCGCGCAATGACCGCCCCATCTACTGCAGCGAGTGCTTCGCCAGCATGCGCAGGTAAGGAGAACTCGGGAGCAACCGCAGACCGCCCGCAACCGGGCGGTCTTTGATTGACAGGCCCAAGCAATTACAATAGTATGAAGCAATGATGTGGAGTATGTTACAAACTCATCCAAGGCGCCGGTGGCGCGCCGCCGGCGCGGCGATGCTGGTCCTCTGCCTGGCCCTTGCTGCGGGCGCGGCGGCGGGCGCGCCTGAAGCCGGGCAGCCGATCAACGGAGAGGGCTTTTCGCTGACGGTACCGGACAGCATCCGCCCCTACGCCAAGGCGCAGCTGACCCTGCGCCTGCCCCAGGCGGGCAGCCTGGACCTGGACGCGCTGGCCCATGGCGAGCGCATCCCCCTGCTGCGCGGCCTTGCGGTGGCGGCCGGGGAGCAGGCGCTGACCCTTGTGGGGCTGAGCCTGAGCGGCGAGCCGCTGCCTCGCGGGGCGGCTGTGCTGGAAGCCCGGTTGCAGACCGGGGTAGGCAGCCTGGGCGCGCAGGCGGATGTGATGGTGCAGGCAGCCGCAATAGGGCTTGATTATGCCCTGCTCTCCCGCCAGGCCCTGCACCAGACCGGCGGGGAAGACCTGTATGTGGATTACCAGCTCAGCCGCCCGGGGCTGCTGCAGGTGCGGTTGTACAGCCAGGACAGCCCGGGGGAAACCCTTCAGTCCTGGAACATTGAGCGCAAGGATGACCTGCCCCACGCCTTCCGCTGGAACAGACAGGTCCGGGGCAAACCCGCCCCGCCGGGGGACTACCTGCTGACCTTCCAGGCCCGCGGCAGCGAGCAGGCGGCCTCCAGGCTGCCCTTCACCCTGCTTGAAGGGGAGGAACCCGGGCTGCCGCTGTCCATCAGCCAGCCCGGGGATTTTCTGCCCGACAGCCTGGAGGACGCCGCTGTCTGGCAGGCCATGATGGCGCCCCTTGTCGTGGTGGACATTGGCGACCTGGCCCACCAGGCCATCCATGAGCGGCCTGACAGCGCCTCTCCGGTGCTGGGCTATGTGCACGGGCAGACAGCGGGGCTGCAGGTGCTGGAGCTGGACGTGGGGGGCTTTGCCCTGGTGCGCGCCGCCCGCCACGGGGACGGGCAATGGGTGCGCGGCTACCTGCCCCGGCAGCGGCTGATGGTGGTGCGCCCACATGGACGCTATGGCCTGCTGGTGGACAAGCGCGCCCAGACCCTGACGGTCTACGAACAGGGCCGGCCTTTGGGCCAGCTGGCCATCAGCACCGGGATCTACCTGCCCCCGGGGGACAGCTCCTTTGACACCCTGCAGGGCGCTTTTTTGACCCAGGACCGCATCCGCGAGTTCAGCAGCGAGGGCTTCCGCTACGCTTACGCCACGCGCATTGACGGGGGTAACCTGATCCACGCCGCCGGCTACCAGTTGACAGGCAGCCAGCGCAGCTGGCAACTACAGCAGGCCCAGTTGGGCGCGCCGGCCTCCCACGGCTGCGTGCGGGTGGACACCCGCGTGAGCGGGGAGGGGCTGAACGCCTGGTGGCTGTACGCCAACCTGCCCCGCAACACCAAGGTGCTGGTGGTGGATGGCCTGGACCCGCGGGCAGAGCCTGCGGCGGGCGGCGAAGAAGCCGCCGACGCCAAGGCAGCCGCTGACGCATCGGCAGCAGAAACGGCGCCGATCACAGAAGCGGCTTTGCCTGGGGATCCCCTGCCTGGGCCCACCTTTCAGGTGGTGGAGGAGGGGGCGTCCGGCACGGCCCAGGAGGCCACAGGCAAAGCCGCCGGCGGGCCGGTGCAGGTGCTGATGAGCTTTGGCGGGGACTGCGTGCTGGGCAGCGAGGAAGGCCGGTTCAACCGGCCCGGCTCCTTCCACCAGGTGGTGGCGGAGCATGGCCTGGACTGGCCCTTTTCAGCCCTGGGCACGCTGTTCCAGCAGGATGACCTCAGCCTGGTCAACCTGGAAAACGTGCTGCAGGATGACAGGGCGGGCATGATCAGCCGCCAGCACAATTTCCGCGGTCCGGCCAGCTTTGCCCAGATCCTGCGCCTGGGCGGCATTGACCTGGTGAACCTGGCCAATAACCACTTTGTGGATTATGGCCAGCCAGGGCGCAACAGCACACGGCGGGCGCTGACGGAGGCGGGCGTCCCCTACGCGGGCTTCAACAGCCTGTATGTATATGAGAAGGATGGCATCAGGATCGGCTTCGCGGGCATCCGGGAAACCACCTTCCACCAGGGCCGGCAAAAGATGGCGGAGGAAATCGCGGAACTAAAAAGGCAGGGCTGCCACTACATTGTGTACACCTGCCATTTTGGGGTGGAATACGCGCCGCGGCACAATGAGGTGCAAACCCTCATGGCCAAGATGGCCATTGACGCGGGCGCCAACCTGGTCATCGGCCACCACCCGCATGTGGTGCAGGGCATTGAGGAATACGGGGAGGGACTGATCTTTTACTCCCTGGGCAACCTGGTGTTTGGCGGCAACCTGGAACTGACCACCTTTGACGGCCTGGTGGCCCAGGTGGCGCTGACCTTTGAGGACGAAACACTGCTGGAAACCCGGGTGCGCCTGGTGCCCGTGATCACCAGCGGCACGCGCCCGGACAACGACTTTCGCCCGCACATCGCAAAGGGAGAGGACAGGGAGCGGATTCTGGCCACCATCGCGGCGGACAGCCTGAAGGCCTATCCGGAGGCCTTCACCCTGGGAAGTCTGGACTGACCCTCAGCGGAAATCCCGCACCAGTTGCTCCAGGCGGCTGAGAAAGCTCTGTTCCCCAAAGGTGTTGATCTTGAAGAACACTGCCTGGGAGCCACCGGAGGTGACCGCGCTGATGAACAGCCGCTCCCCCTGGCCCACGATGGTGACGCTCAGGCTGACGCGGTTGCTGCCAATCCAGCTGTAGCGCTCGTACACCCGCACCGCCACGCGGGTATCCCCCTGCTGCCAGTCGCTGCCATCCTCAAAGCTGGCGGAAATGGAGCCGGAGATGATGCCCTCGTGGATGTGGTCCACAAAGCGGTCAAAGCTGCCGGTGAGGGTCTGTTCCAGTTTGGCCATGTGGGCGGCCTCCTTTTGTGGTAGAATGCAGGCTGAACCATATGTGGTGGAGGAGAAGGATGTACACCCAGGAAAACATTGACCAGATCAACGAACAGCTGCGTCGGCGCGTGCTGGCCTGGCTGCTGCCGGAGCTTCTTGTCCTGGCGGGGCTGGCATACAGCTTCGTCCCGCGGCTGCAGTGGCTTTCCGGCTTGCTGCTGGCGCTGTTGCTGGTGCTGCTGATTGCCTCCCTGAGCCTGTCCATCCTGCCGGTGAGGCGCTACCGCAATTTCCTGACCAACGCCGTACACGGCCGCAACCGGGAGGAAACCCACACCTTTGACAGCCTCCAGGAGGAGGCGGTGGTGCGCGAGGGTGTGCGCTTCCATGAGATGACCTTCCGCGCGGACACCATCAAGGAGGAGCTGGATGAGCGCACCTACTACTGGGACGCCAACCTGCCCCTGCCAACCTGGCAGAAAGGCCAGCGGGTGCGCCTGCGCTCGCACGAGCGGATGATCACCGGCTGGTCGCTGGAGAATGGCTGAGCCTCACAGGTGCATTTTGATGTCCGCCTCAATCTGCTCCGGCGTGGTTTGGGGCGCGTAGCGCTTGAGCGGCGTGCCGTCCCGGCCGATCAAAAACTTGGTGAAGTTCCACTTGATGCCCCGTCCGGCAATGCCTGGCAGGGCATCTTTCAAATAGACAAACAGCGGGCTGGCCTGCTCGCCGTTGACGTTGACCTTCTCAAACTGGGGGAAGCCCAGGGCGTAGCGGCTGACGCAGAATTCGTGGATCTCTTCCCCGCTGCCCGGGGCCTGGCCGCCAAACTGGTTGCTGGGGAAATCCAGGATGGTCAGCCCCTGATCATGGTAGCGCGCATGCAGCGCCTGCAGGCCCTCATACTGGGGGGTGAAGCCGCAGTGGGTGGCCGTGTTGACCACCAGCAGCAGCTGGCCCCGGTAGGTGGACAGCGGCACCTCCTGGCCCTGCCAGTCCTTCACGGTGAAATCATAGATGCTCATGTTTTGCCTCCTGACGGGTTGCGGTAGTGAAGCGAAAAGCGCACCATCCCCAGCAGCTCCGGGTCCAGTTCCCCCGGGTAGGGCACCACGGCGTGGATGGTGTACAGCTTGTTGCGGATGAAGGTGGACTGGACCACCTGGGGGTGCTCGCGCGGGCCATCCGCGTTGAAGCTGATGACCAGGTGGCGGTCGGGCCAACCCTTGTAGTTCTTGCGGAAGGGGAACCCCACATACACAAAGGGCCGCGGCGCGCTGAAGGAAATGCTGGTCTTGTGCACCCGCACCTCACAGCCGGGCGCAAGCGCGGTGAAATCGGCCCGCAGGGCCAGGTAGATGGGCAATTTGTCCTGCCCGTCCCGGAAAAAGTCCAGCTCCGCAAAGGCCAGATCCATACACACCTCCCACGCTGTCAGTATACCCTGTGTATACAGCGAACCCGCGCCACAAGTGCTATGATGACCATGTAAAATCATCACGCCTGGCGCGACTGGAGGACAGATGGACACACACCTGCTGCACATCTACACGGGCAACGGCAAGGGCAAGACCACCGCGGCCATGGGCCTGGCGCTGCGCGCGCTGGGTCACGGAAAAAAAGTGGTCATCGCCCAGCTGATGAAGGACGGCACCACCGGGGAGCTGCGCAGCCTGCGCCAGCTGCCCGGCGCCATCATCTTTGAGGGCTTCCTGATGAAGGGCTTCGTGCGCACCCGCAACGAAGAGGAGCGCCAGCGGCTGGTGGACAGGCACCACGCGGCGATGCGGGAGCTGATGGCGGTGATTGACAGCGAGCAGCCGGCGCTGACCGTGCTGGACGAGCTGAACGTGGCGCTGGCGATGGGCCTGGTGGGGCGCGCGGAAGCGAACACGCTGATCGACACCGCGCTGAAGTACGGCGACTGCGCGGCCACCGGGCGCCATGCCGGGGAAGGGCTGATGGGCAGGGCGCACTATGTGACCCGGATGGAGGCGGTGAAGCACCCCTTTGACGAGGGCCAGGCAGCCCGGGAGGGCATTGAGTTCTGATGTAGGCCTTCAGCACAGCGCTGATCGCAAACGGCACCCGGCATGGTTTGCTGGGTGCCGTTCCATTGATTCGGCCAGGTTTAGTCCGCCTGTTCGGCCTCATCCACCAGCGTGAAGGGCGCGCTGGTGATTTCAGAGCGGCTGGTACCCGCCAGCAGGCTGACCCGCAGGCGGTAGTCCCCCGCCGCCGCCCATTCCCCCGCCTGGGTCTTCCCATCCCACCACAGGGCGCTGCCCTCCTCCTCCAGGTGCAGCGGCCGGCTCTGCGCCCCCCGGGCCAGGCTGGCCACCACCTCCCCCTGGGCGTTGAGGACATCCGCCCAGTAGCTCACAGGCCCGCTGTGCCGCAGGATGAAGGCAGCCTCCTGCCACTGGCGGGGGGAAAAACTGCGCACGCTGTCAATGGAGGGGCTGGGATCCTTCCCCCCTGTCTGCACGCTGACCAGCACGCAGGCCTGGGGGGTGGACAGGTCCTCCTGCACGCTGACCAGCAGCAGCAGCGCGTAGCCGGACAGGCCGGACAGCCCTTGCTGCACGCTCAGCGCGGCCGCCTTGCGCCCGGGCAGCACCACCCCATCCGCCCGGCCCGGCGCCATGATGCTCTGGGGCTGGTGGAAGCGCCAGCTGCCCTCGCGCTGGTAGACCAGCTGGTAGGCCAGGCGCGTGGGGCTGTGCAGGGTGTAGGTGAAGGCAAGCTCCTCCTCCGGGGTGGTGATGGTGCCCCGCTCCAGCAGCAGGTTGGTCACGCTGAAGGGCTCCGCCCGGATGGCCGGGTCATAGACAAACAAAGGGAAGTCTTCCAGCTGGGGGTAGGCCTGGGGGGTGGAGGCGCCGTAGGCGCGCAGCAGGTAGGCGTGCAGCTCTGACAGGGTGATGACCCCGTCGCGGTCCCCATCCGCTGCGAAGCGGCCCCGGGCGCTGATGCCCTCCTCCAGCGCGCGGGTAAAATAGCTGCCCCCGCGCACGCTGCCCCCGCTGTCCACCCACAGGAAGCTGGGCTCCCGCCCCCCGGCGCTGGTGATCACCTTGAAATCAGGCCCCGAGAAGCGCGAGGCGGGCAGCGGGCTGTCCATCCCCTTGTTGATGAGGGCGCCGGAATAGCAGGCATCCACCAGGATGACCTTGGTGCCGGGGATGTCCCGCAGGACGGCGTGCATGTCCGCCCCTGTCAACCGGCTTTCCGTTACGCCGTCGCTCATCAGGGCCACAAAATCGTCCCCTGCTGGGGTGAGCAGTCCATGGGTGCTCAGGTACAGCAGGCTGATGTCCCCCTCCCGGGCGCCGGCAAAGGCCTGGGCGGCCAGCTGGGCAAAGCCCGCGCCGTCCAGTGCCTGGTTGAGGCTGACGCGGATGCCCCGGTAGCCCCGGCTGTCCCGCAGCAGGGCACGGCGGATGGCGATGAGGTTGTTGTAGGAGGAGGGGGCGGTGTCCGGCTGGCTGACAAAGTCATCGCAGGCCACCAAAAGCGCCCGCAGGCTGGGCAGCGCGGGCTGGTCCGCCCGCGCGGGCAGGCAGCAGAGCAGGATATGCAGGGCGAGGAGGATGGACCAGCAACGCGCGCGCATGAGCCTCACCTCCCCGAAAAGACCAGCATCATCCTAACAAAGCGCTGGGGGCGCGTCAAGGAAGGCGGCCCGCCCCCCCCCTGGGCCGCGCGGCAAGCGCTGGCGGTGCGTTGACAGGCGCGTCTGCCGCGCATACACTGGGCGTAATGAGACGGAAAAGGTGGTGGGCTGCATGCTGCAGATGACCGGGCGGCGCATGGTGTTCTGGGGCGCGCTGGCACTGCTGGCCTGGGCCGGGTATGAGCTGGCCATCCGGTTTGAGGAGGCCGTGACCTGGCTGACCCCAGTGTACAGCCTGGTGGCGGACGGCAAGATCAGCCTGATGGACTACCTGAGCCGGGTGCCCTGGGCCCGCCTGCGCACCCACCTGTTCCTGCTGGTTTGCCTGCTGTTCGCCCTCTACGCGCTGCTGGCGCGCCGGGGCTTGATTTCCGCCCTGATCGCGCTGCCCATCGCGGTGCTGCTGGCGCTGTTCTCCCTGGGCTCCACACCGCTCATGGGCGCCAGCCTCTGGCAGAAGCTGAAGCTGATTCCCCTGGTGCTCATCGCCCTGGGCAGCGGGCTGGTGTTTGTGGGCGCGCTGGGCAAAAAGAAGCAAAAAGGCGGCGGCATTTCTGCCCCGCCCCGGCGCCAGCCCTACAACCCCTTTGGTATCCGCAAGGACGAATAGGAGGCGGCATGCGCTACCTGATGGCCCATGACCTTGGCACAAGCGGCAACAAGGCGGTGCTCTACAACACCCGGGGGGAAGCGGTGGCGCAGGCCAGCGCCAATTACCCCACCCACTACCCCTTTGGAAACGCCGCCCAGCAGGATCCGGAGGACTGGTGGGCCGCTTTTTGCAAGACCTGCCAGGAGCTGCTGGCCCAGACCGGCTGCGCCCCCGGGGACATCCTGGCCCTGTCTTTCTCCGCCCAGATGAACGCCTGCCTGCCTGTGGACAGGCAGGGCCAGCCGCTGCGCCCGGCCATGATCTGGGCGGACCAGCGGGCGGATGAGCAGGCGGAGCGCCTCAGCCAGGAACTGGGCAGGGACCGTGTCTACCAAATCACCGGGCAACGGCTGAGCGCCTCCAGCGGCATCAGCAAGATGGCCTGGTTCAGGGAGCATGAGCCGGCGCTGTACCTGCAGACCGCCGCCTTCCTCCAGCCCAAGGATTACCTCATCAGCAGGCTCACCGGGCAGCTGGTGAGCGATTATTCAGACGCCTCCCACCTGGCCTGCCTGGACATCAATGCCCTCGCCTGGTCAGATGAGGTGCTCATGGCCAGCGGCGTGGACAAGGCCCGGCTGCCCCGGCTGCTGCCCTCCACCGCCGTGGCCGGGCGGCTTCGCCCGGATGCCGCCCGGGCCTGCGGCCTGCTGGCCGGCACCCCGGTGGTGACCGGGGGCGGGGACGGGCCCTGCGCCACGGCAGGCGCGGGCCTGAGCAGCCCGGGGCAGAGCTACTGCTGCCTGGGCACCTCCGCCTGGATCGCCAGCCTGCTGGCGCGCCCCTACCTGGACCCTCAGGCACGCACCTTCAACCTGGTCTACCTGGACGGCAGGCAGGTGATGGCGCTGGGCGCCACCCAGGCGGCCGGGCTGTCCCTCTCCTGGGCGGTGGACACCTTGTTTTCAGAGTTTGATGATAAATCCCAGGTGTATGCCCGGCTGGAGGAACACCTGGATCAGGTGCCCGCGGGCAGCGCGGACCTGCTGTTTTTGCCCTACCTGCTGGGTGAGCGCAGCCCCTGGTGGAACGCGCAGGCCAGCGGCAGCTTCCTCGGGCTGCACCCAGGCCATGGGCGCAGCCACCTGCTCAGGGCGGTGCTGGAGGGGGTGGGGCTGAACCTGAAGCTGGTGCAGGACGCGCTGGAGGAAGGGAACGCCGTGGAGCAGCTCACCATGATTGGCGGGGGCGCGCGCAACCGCGCCTGGCTGCAGATCCTGGCGGACATCTGGCAAAAGGAACTGCCCGTGCCCAGGCAGCTGCAGACCGCTACCAGCCTGGGCGCCATGCTGTGCGCGGGCGTGGGCGCGGGGGTGTTTGACAGCCTGGAGGCCGCCAGGCACCTCAACCCCGTGGCGGAGCTCATCCGCCCCAACCAGGAACACGCGGAAGTGTACCAGCGGGCGCTGGCGCGATTTACCCGGGTCTACCACGCCTTGAACGCCGCGGACTACCAGCAGCGCTAAAAGCAGTTTTCGATGGTAATCTCATGCTCCTGCCCGTCATCGCGCAGGCGGATGCGGGCCTGCTCCCGGGGGGCCGGGCCCCTTGGGTTGCAGCGCACATGAATGCTGTACAGCGAAGCGCCGTAGCGGTAGCGGATGGTGTAATCCCCAAACTCCGCCGGCACACCGGGGGCGATCAGCAGGGTGTCGCCCTCTTTTTGTAACCCCAGAAAGTGAAAGAGCAGCCCCTGATACATCCACCCGGCTGAGCCCGTGTACCAGCTCCAGCCGCCCCGCCCGGTGCGCGGCGCCTGGTAGTAGAGGTCTGCTGCCATCACATAGGGCTCCTTCTCATACAGGTCAGCCTGCGCCCGGTCCCGGCTGTGCCAGATGGGGTTCAAAATATCAAACAGCCTGCGCGCCTGCTCATATTCGCCCAGGCGCACGGCCGAGATGGCCAGCCAGATGGCGGCATGGGTGTACTGCCCGCCATTCTCACGGATGCCAGGCTGGTAATCCATGATGTAGCCGGGGTACTGGGGAGAACTGTCAAAGGGCGGGGTGAGCAGCAGGGACACCCCCTCCTCAAAGAGCACCAGGTGCTCCAGGGCGCTGTGGAAGGCCTGACGGGCACGCTCCTGCCCCGCGGCGCCGGAAAGTATGGACCAGGACTGGCTGATGGAGTCGATGCGGCACTCAAGGTTGTTGTGTGAACCCAGCTGGCCGCCCTCGTCATGGAAGGCCCGCAGGTACCAGGCGCCGTCCCAGGCGTGGGCTTCCAGGCTCTCCTGAAGCCGGGCCATTCCAAGCCGCAGGCTGTTGGCATAGCCCTCCTCCCCCATATGCTGCGCCAGGGGGATGAAGGCTTCCAGCACCGCATAGAGGAACCAGCCCAGCCACACGCTCTCCCCCTTGCCCTTGATGCCCACGTGGTCCATGCCATCATTCCAGTCGCCCCCGCCCATCAGCGGCAGGCCGCGCTCGCTGTAGCGCGCGCGGGCGATGGCCCGTTTGCAGTGCTGATACAGGTTGGCCTTCTCCTGCGTGATGTCAGGCAGGAACATGGCGTCGTGCTGACCCTCCTCAAGCTGCGGCCCGGTGATGAAGGGCACCTCTTCCCCAAGCACCTGCCAGTCGCCGGTGGCCTTGATGTAAAAAGCGGTGGTGAAGGGCAGCCAGTGCAGGTCATCCGTGATGCGGGTGCGCACCCCCACCCCGGTGGGCGGGTGCCACCAGTGCTGCACATCCCCTTCCGTGAACTGCCGGGCAGCCGCCTTGAGCAGCTGGGCGCGAAAGACCTGCGGCGCTGTGTGGATGAGGGCCATGCTGTCCTGCAGCTGGTCGCGAAAGCCAAAGGCGCCGCCATTCTGGTAGAAGGCGGTGCGGGCGTAGAGCCGGCAGGCGATATTCTGGTACATCAGCCATCCGTTGAGCAGGATGTCCATCCTGCGGTCCGGCGTCTGTACCTGCACAGCGCCCAGCAAGTCCTCCCAGTGGCGCTCCACCTGGTGAAAGGCCTCACGTGCATCCTCCAGCCCCCGGTAGTGCCGGCACAGCGCAGGGATGTCCTGGCTTGGGGCAAACCCCATGCCAAAGACCAGCTCCCGCCGCTCACCGGGCTGCAGGTCAACCCGCACCTGCAGCGCGCCGCAGGCGTCAAAGCCTACTCCCACCGACTGGCGCAGCCCATCCTCCAGCCCCCGGGGGTATGTCAGGCTGCCGCCCCGGCCCAGCACCTCCTGGCGGTCCCCGGTGTAGCCGCTGAGCGGTTCGCTGGCAAAGAGGAAGGCCTGTTGCCCCGGATAGAGTTGGCTGTATACATTGCGCGCGGTGAGGCAGGCGTTATCCTTGTCAAAACCAGTCACCAGGTAGGGCTGGGTGGCGCTGCGGTCGGTGCCCAGCACCCACTCCACATACAGGGTGACGGACAACCGCCGGACACCCTCACCGGTGTTGTTTAGCGCCAGCTCCCACAGCTTGACCGGGTCCTCCACCGCGGCGAAAAGGCGCAGGTCCTGCTTGAGCCCGGCCCGCTCATGGTGGAAGGAGCTGTAGCCAAAGCCATGGCGCACCTCATAGTCCCCCCGGAGCGGCCGGCCCAGGGGCAGCGGGTGGATGACACGCCCGCTGTCCTCATCCCGGATCAGGACGGCTTCCCCGGGCGGGTCCATGACCGGGTCGTTTGACCAGGGGGTCAGCTTGTTCTCCCGGCTGTTGCCCGCCCAGGTAAAGCCGCCCCCCATGTGGGACACGGTGAAGCCGAACTGGGGGTTGCTGATCACGTTGATCCAGGGCGCGGGCGGCTGCGCGTCCCCGTTCAGGTGAATATGATACTCCCGGCCATCCCTGGCAAAGCCGCCGTAGCCGTTGAAAAACTCCAGGTTGTGCCTGTTGTGGTCCGTCATGTCAGCGCGCCTCCATCTGCCTGCGGAAGTAAATGCCGGTCTGCTCCGTGAACACCACATGGGCCACCGTGTGCAGCAAGTCGATTTCCTGTGGCTCCAGCTCATGGGCGTGCAGGATGTACAGGCCCGTGCGCTCCCGCGCGGCCTCGCCCGCGCGCAGCTGGCTGGTGAGGGCGGAGAGCATGCCGCCAACCTCGCTGTAGTAGCCATGCCTGCCCTGGGCCAGGATGACCAGGTCCAGCCGCACGCCATTGATGCCCAGGTATTCATACACCTTGAGCACATCGCGCACCAAGGTTACCTGGCTGGCGGAGGCCACGTCCAAAAGGATGATGGGTTTGTCCCCGGAGATGCCAAACTTCCACAGCCCACTTTGGCCCAGCACGTTGTTCTGGATGTGCTCCGCCCCGCCACGCAGGTAGCGGTGGGGGTAGTAGAGCTGGCGGATGATGTTCTGGTACACCCGCCGCTGGCTGGTGGACACGCCGATGTACTGGAACTCCAGCAGGCTCTGCCGCCGGAAGCGGGCCAGCGCCTCATTCACCAGGGCGGCGGAGGCGCAGGCCTGGGCGGCGGCGCGCGCGGCCTGCTCGTCCTCCACCAGGCCGGCCAGGAAGGTGAGCACGGCTTCTTCCCCTGGCTTCACACGCAGGGTGGCCCGCAGGCTCATGATGGGGTCACCGGAAAACTGGGTGTCCCCCGACAGCCGCCCACCCAGCACCGCCTGGGGCGCCTGCAGGCTGCCGCCCCGGCCGATGAAGCGCGAGCGGGAGGTTTCATACTCGATCGGCCCCAGCAGCTGGCTGTCGGTATGCAGCGCCTGCATGCCCAAGGGCAGGCCGGGCCGGTTGCGCCGGCTGGCCAGCAGCAGGTTGAACTGGGGATCATAGCGCAGGTCCAGGAACATTTTGTTGAATGCCGGGTGGCTGCGTTCCGCCTCGTAGCGGTCCACCACCACCTCCATGTAGCTGGTAACCTGCAATCTGCGCTCCCGGGCGGTGTTGTTTTTGAGCTTCACCCGGCGAATCTCCAGGTTGGCGCTCGGAAAGAGGGAGACCTGGGTGGTGGTGGTGATGCCCCGGTCCACGCGGATGAACTCGGTCATGTGGTTGTGAAAGACCGCCTGGTAGCGCTCCGGCCGCGCCTGGCTGGGGTGGTAGGCGCCGCTCCAGCAACCCTGTTGGGCCAGGTCGCGCACATAGAGGTAAAAACCGGTGTGGGTGTAGACATCCGGGCACCAGCGGTAGAGCAGGATGTCTTCCAGCCGGCTGAAGCCATCCCCATCGGCGGTCACCAGCGTGGCGTACCGGCCATTTGAGAGGTAGTTGACCGCGGGGATGGTCAGGTTGGCCGCGCGCACATGGCGGATGGCCGGCCGGTGCGCCTGGCTGGCCGGGTGGCGCCGGAACGTGACAGTGTAGCCCCGCCGTGAGGGGGTGGCAAAGAAGGACTGGTGCTTCTCCTCCAGCAGGCCCTGGGCCGCGTTGATGAGGGGCGCCTGGTGGAAGCGCCTGCGCATGATGCCAAGGTTGACATAGTTGTTGATCGCCACCAGGCTCATGCCCTGGTGATGGGCCATGAAGGAGCGCACCACCTGGTAGGACTGGAGGGAGACCGGGTCCGGCACGGTGAAGTCCAGCGCCTCATAGAAGCCATACTGCCCGTAGCCGCCCAGCTGCTGCAGGCGGCGCAGGTTGGAAAGCGCCTGGTTGGGGGCTATTTCCAGCGCCAGCATCGTGGAGTAGGGGGAGACCACCAGCATGTCCTTGTACACGGGCTGCAGGCGCAGCTTGGGCACGCCAAAGGCCCTGTACTGGTAGTTGTGGTGCAGGTCAAACAGGTGGTGCTGGGACTCGGAGATGCCCCAGGGGATCTTGTGGCGCCTGGCGTAGCGCTGCTGCTGGGTCACCGCGGCCCGGGCGGTGTCGTCAAACACGCTGCCCTCATAGCGCTGGATGACCAGGTGGTTGAGCAGGTACTCAAACATGGTGCCGCTCCAGGACACATGGGCCGGGCGGCCGCGGATGATGGTGAGCGGCCTGCCCAGGGCCTGCCAGTGGCGGGAGGGCAGGTCCCCCTTGGCGATGGCCACCAGGCTGGCCAGCATGGATTCAGAGGCGATCAGGTCATAGCTGGACTGGTCATAGGCATGGGTGGAGGCGTTGAAGCCAATGTAGAGCATGCGGCGCTTGGGGTTGAACAGCTTCTGAAAGTCGGCCGACTGCACCGCGGCCTCAAGCTCCTCCGCCAAATGACGGAGCCGCGCCAGGTCAGTGACCGCGCGCGGCTGGCCCTGCCCTGCAAGTGCGCTGAGGGTGAGCGCGGCGTCACAGGGGACCTCCTGGGCCTGGTAATCCTGGATGTCCTCCAGCACCCGGGTAGCCAGGCGCACGAAGCTACGCGCATCCCAGTTGTTTGGCTGCCTGGCCTTGTTTGCCATCTGGGATACAGCCGCCTCCAGCTCCCGCGCCAGGTCGGCGCAGGTTTCAAACCGGGATGAGAGACTGTCCTCCGCCCCGGCACCTTGCATCAAGGCACGCAGCTCCGCCAAGAGGGCAGGCGGCAGAAGAGCCTGGTCCGCCAGGTCCAGCAGGCTCTGGCGCAGCGCGATCAGGTAGCCGATGTAGTTGCCGCTGTCAACAGAGGAGACATAATGAGGGGTCAGCACCTGCAGGGTACGGGTGTTGTACCAGTTGTAGAGGTGGCCATGCCAGGCGGGCAGCCGACGCACAGTCTGCCAGACCCGCTCCAGGTAATCCAGCGTGGCCGCGGGGGTCTCAAAGCCCAGGTCACAGGCGCTGAGGGCAGAGAGCATTTGCAGCCCGATGTTGGTGGGCGAGGTCTTGTCCGCCAGGGGCTGCTTGCGCCCGATCTGATAGTTGTCCGGCATCAGGTAGTGGTTCTCTTCAGTGGTGAAATCCTGGAAAAAGCGCCAGCTGCGCCGCGCGCTGTCCATCAGCAGGCCCTGGGGCTCATCCGCCGCCTTCGGCCGCCTGGGCTGCTTCTGGGCGCTGAGGCTGTTCGCCAGCACTGGCGACAGCGCCCAGGCCATGCCCAGCGCGCCATACAGGGCGGGGGCCAGGCCCCTGAGCGGGGACCAGATGGCCAGGGCCAACATCCCCAGCCCCAGGGGGATGACCGGCCACATGCGCAGCAGGTAGGAGGGCAGGCCACCCCTGCCGCTGCGGTCTGCCCGCTCGGCGGTCTCCCACATGAGCATGCGCCGCTTGCTGACCGTGAGGCGGTAGAGCGTGCGGATGATGGCGTCCAGGGCAGACAAGGCCTCGTGCGGCAGGAAGACAAGTTCCAGCGCGAAGCGGCCAAACAGCAGGGCCAGTTCCTCCAACAGCTTGCGGTAGAGCAGCACATAGCGCCGCCCCTGGGTCCAACGGGTGAGCAGCTGCCAGGCGATGCCCAGCACATCCACCATGAGCGGCAGCGCCAGCAGGGCGGGCACCAGCCACCAGCGCCCCGGCAGGAGCCAGAGGTTTAAGAAGAGCAGCGCTACCTTGATGGGGGGCATCAGGCTGGCACGCAGGTCGTCTATAATCTTCCATCGGGACAGCCCGTTCAGGCCCCGGCGCAGCAGCCAGGGCAGCAGCTGCCAGTCCCCCCGGATCCAGCGGTGCTGGCGCTTCATGAAGCTGGCGTAGCTTACCGGGAAGGACTCGGTGACCTGCGCCGTGCCCGCAAAGCCGGTGCGGGCGTAGCAGCTCTCCAGCAGGTCGTGGCTCAGCACCCGGTTTTCAGGGATGGCGCCTTGCAGCAGCTGGTGGAAGGCGCGCACGTTGTAGACGCCCTTGCCCACAAAGATGCCCTGGTTAAAGAGGTCCTGGTAGATGTCGGAAATGGCCATGGTGTAGTTGGAGATGCCGGTCTTGCCCGCGTAGACGCGGGAGAAGACGCTGTCACCAGCCCGGGCGATGCGGTTGACCACCTGAGGTTGAATGATCGCGTAGCCGGAGAGCAGGCGCTTGCCCGACGCATCCAGCACCGCGCGGTTGAGCGGATGGTCGATGAGGCCAACCAGCCTGGAGGCGTTGTCCAGCAGCAGCTCGCTGTCCGCATCCAGGGTGACCACATAGTGGATGGTGCTGAGCAGGCCAGCGCCCGTGTGCGCCTCCACAAAGCTGGTGTCCCCCATGTCCTGGCCGCACAGCAGGCGGTTGAACTCCTCCAGCTTGCCGCGCTTTCGCTCCCAGCACATGAAGCAGCCTTCCTGGGGGTTGTAGCGCCGCTCGCGGAGAAACAGGGAGAAACGCTGGGGGGTGCCGGGATGGCGCGCATTGAGCGCCTGAAGCCGTTCCAGCAAGGCCTCCCGCAAGGCGGCGTCCGTTGGCAAGATGGCCTGGTCGGCATCGGCATAATCAGCCAGCAGCGCGAAATACAGGTTGTCCTGCCGGTTGGCCAGGTAGTGCTTTTCCAGCCGGTCCAGGTAGGTCAGTCCCTGTTTGGGGTTGGCCAGGATGACCGGCATGACCACCATGGCGCGGGCCGATTCAGGGACACCGGCCGTGTAGTCCATGGCCATGAGGTGTTTGGCCGGGAAGGCGCGGGTGGACACAGCGTTGGCCAGCTTGACCCCCAGGCCCACCGCCAGGGGCAGGCCCAGCAGCAGCAGGGGCAGCCACACGCGCGTACCCTCCTCCTTTGACAGCAGGAAAAGCAGGGCCAGGAACCCTGCGGCTGACAGGCCCAGCAGCACGAAATAGGCGATGCCCCGGTAGTTGGCGCGGGGCGCCAGGTGCCTGGGCGCCGGCTTGCCCTTCAGCTCACGCGTCAGCAGCCCTTCGCCCCGGTCCATCAGGTAGCTGCCCACATGGTGGGGTTGGTGCAGCCCGGGGTGGCCGGCCCTGGCCAGCGCCAGGCAGGTCTCCGCCACCTGGGTTTCCTCCAGCTTCAGGCGCCTGCCGATCCTGCCCACCCGGGCGCGGTAGGCCCCCCGGCTGGCGCTGTCCATCTGGGGATAGGCGCCGTCCGGGTCCCGTGACAAGATCTGCTCCACCAGCGACAGGCGGGTGAAGAAGGTCTCCGCGTCGGCCTGGCTGAGGGTTCTCAGGCTGGTGACAGACACGCGGATGTCCGACTCCAGCTGCGATTCCTCCCTGCCCTCCTCTTTAAAGATGTCCGCCGCGCTCAGGCTCTCCCAGGCGTCCTCAAAATGAAAATCGATGTAGCGGCGCTGGTCCTGCTCGTCCAGCGCCAGGTTGTTCATCAAATAGAGCACATGGCTGTGGAAGGACACCCGGTGGGCACCGCCGGCCCCTGCCACCAGCAGCGCGCTGACGTCCATCTCCTCCTGGCCTTCCCCCAGGCGCTCGTTGACAAAGGTGTCGGCCTGCACCTTGGCGTCCGCCACCAGGGTGACCCGCTCGGCCAGGCTCAGCAGGTGCTCCAGCAGGCAAAGGCCAAGCAGCTCCGGCAACAGCTCCAGCTCCACCCCGGTCAGGGGGCGCTGGCGTTGGTAGGCCCGGATCATCAGCTCCAGATTGTCCTCGTCCAGCTGTCCCTGGGTGTGGCTCACCATGGCCTGGGCCATCACATAGGCCCGTGGCAGGCCCTGCCAGTGGCCTGATTTCATCAGGGGCACGGGGCGATCGCCGGCGGTTGAGAAGTTCAGGCTTTTGATTTCCCGGTAGATGACCTGAAAATTGTCGATGAACCAGAGCGCAGCCGGGATCAGGGAGATGACCTCGGCGGGCATCTTTTCCACACGCTCGCGGATCTGGTTCATGCGATCATGAACCTGCCAGCTGCGCCGCACCACCAGGCGCGTTTTGCCAAAGCGTATGTCGCCGCTCTGGGCGGCCAGGTCGTGCAGGGCCTGCGCCAGCATCTCCGGGGTGGTCACCACCACCTGGGGGTGTTCCGGCCAGCCGCCCCGCATGATGTCCAAGCTGCCGTGCAAATCCCTTGTCTCCAAGCAGTCTGCCTTTCCTCTATCCGTGTTGATTGGTGGCGGCGTGATCGCCAAAACCTGCGCGCATGCCCGCCACAGCATTTTACACCTGTGTCCCGGGCAGGACATGTGCCTGCCTCCTGTAGGTGTATATACCCGGAAGGTGGTTTCCTGGCTGATCAGGCCCTTCAAAAGGCGGCCGTCCCCAGGGCACAGCAACAGAAAAGCGGGGGTGGTCAACCACCCCCGCCTGCATGAAGGATGAATCAGTTGTCCTGGCCGTAGTAGGCGTTTTCGCCGTGCTTGCGGAAAAAGTGCTTGTCGCGCAACGCGTCGGCCGCGGGCTGGACACCCGGGTGGATGGCGCGCGTCCAGCGGGCCATCCTGGCGACCTCCTCCAGCACCCCGGCGTTCATGACGGCCGCCTCCACATCCTCCCCCCAGGCGAAGGCGCCATGGGAGGTGCACAGCATGGCCGGGATGTGCAGCGGGTCGATGCCGCGGGTGTTGATGGTCTCAATCATCACCAGGCCGGTGTTCAGCTCGTACTCGCCCTGGATTTCTTCCAGGGTCAGCGCGCGCGCGCAGGGGATGGGGCCGGCAAAGTGGTCAGCGTGGGTGGTGCCGTACAGCGGGATGTCCAGCCCCGCCTGTGCCCAGGCGGTGGCCTCGGGCGAGTGGGTGTGGACGATGCCGCCAATCTGGGGGAAGGCGCGGTAGAGCGCCAGGTGGGTGGGCGCGTCGGAGGAGGGCCTCAGGCTGCCTTCCACGGCCTGGCCATCCAGGTCCAGCACCACCATGTGCTCCGCCCGCATGTCCTCATAGGGCAGGCCGCTGGGCTTGATGAGGACGTGGCCCGTCACCGGGTCCCGGGCGCTGACGTTGCCCCAGGTGTACTTGACCAGGCCCAGGCGGGGCAGCGCCAGGTTGGCTTCCAGCACCCGCTGTCTCAATTCCTTGTACATGTCTGCCTCATTTCAGGTGCCGCACCGCCGCCTCCTCCACCTCCAGGCCCGCGGTGAAGCGCTCCAGGTAGGCGGTGAAGCCGGCCACGTCTGCCGGGTCGGGCTGCAGGGTGCTGGCGGTCATGCCATGGAAGACCTGCTGGTTCAGGTAGTCGCCCAGGGCCTGCCCGGGCTGCTTGTTGGCCATGTACATTGCCAGGATGGCGATGCCCCAGGCCCCGCCCTCATTGGCGGTGTCCATGACGGATACCGGGGTGTTCAGCGCCGCCGCGGTGAAGCGCTGGCCGGCCTGCCCGTGCCTGTACAGGCCGCCATGGCCGGTGACGCGCTCAATGCTGACCTGCTCACCTTCCAGCGCCTTCATGCCAATTTTGAGGGTGGTGAGCGCGGAGAAGAGGATGCTGCGGGCCAGGTTGTTGAAGGAGAAGCGGCTGTCGGGCGTCTGTACCAGGAAGGGCCGCCCCTCCTCAAAGCCTGTGATGTGCTCGCCTGAGTAGTAGCCGCAGGTGAGCAGGCCGCCGGCCTCCGCCTCGCCGTTCAGGGCGGCCTCAAAGAAGGTTTGGTACACCTTGTCAACCGCGGGCTCCTGGCCATAGGCGCGCAGGAAATCGGCCAGCATGTTCACCCAGGTGTTCAGGTCCGTGGTGCAGTTGTTGCAGTGCACCATGGCCACCGGGTGGCCGGCGGGGGTGGTGACGATGTCAATCTCCGGATGGGGGCGGGAGAGGCTTTTCTCCAGCACAATCATGGCGAAGATGGAGGTGCCGGCGGACACGTTGCCGGTGCGGGGCGCCACCGCGTTGGTGGCCACCATGCCGGTGCCCGCATCGCCTTCCGGCGGGCAGAAGGGGATGCCAGGCTGCAGCTGGCCCGTGGGGTCCAGCAGCCTGGCGCCTTCCTGGGTCAGGCTGCCGGCCTGCTCCCCCGCGCCCACAAAATCGGGCAGCAGGTCCCGCAGCTTCCAAGGCAGCTTTCGGTCCTTGATCAAGTTTTCAAACAGGTCCACCCGGCGCTGGTCATAGCCCAGGGCATCATCCAGCGGGAAGACGCCGGAGGCATCCCCCACGCCCAGGGTCTTGCTGCCGGTCAGCCGCCAGTGGACATAGCCTGCCAGCGTTGTGAGGAAGCGGATGTGGGGCACATGCTCCTCGCCGTTCAAAACGGCCTGGTAGAGGTGGGCAATGCTCCAGCGCTGGGGAATGGCAAAATCAAACAGGGCGCTGAGCTCCTCCGCCGCCTGCGCGGTGGTGGTGTTGCGCCAGGTGCGGAAGGGCACCAGCTGCCGGCCCGCCTGGTCAAAGACCAGGTAGCCATGCATCATGGCGGAGACACCAATGCCGGCCAGGCGGGTGATGGGCAGCCCCAGCCGCTCCCTGACCTGCTCACACAGCGCCTGGTAGGCCAGGGCAACGCCCTGGAGCGCCTCGTCCAGCCCGTAGGTCCAGTACCCCGCCTCAAAGCTGTTCTCCCACTGGTGGGAGCCTGTGGCGATGGGCTGGTGGTGTTCGTCTATCAGCACCGCCTTGATGCGGGTGCTGCCCAGTTCAATGCCCAGCGCCGCGCGCCCGGCGCTGATGCAGTCACGGTGTGCTTGGGTCTGGCTCATGTTTCCTCCCTCAGCGGTAGTAGGCCTGGCCCAGCATCAGGTCCTGCTTGAGGGAGCGGATGCTGGTGTGCTGATCAATGACCAGCGCCTCAATGCCCATGTGTTCTGCCCAGTCAACCATCTGCTCCACCGTCAGGTCGTAGCTAAAGGCGGTATGGTGGGCGCCGCCGGCCAGGATCCAGGCCTCCACCCCGGTGTAGAAATCAGGCTCCGGCGTCCACAGCACGGTGGCCACGGGCAGCTTGGGCATGGGCTTCTCCACCTTGGTGCAGTTGACCGCCTGGATGATCAGGCGGAAGCGGTGCCCCAGGTCAATCAGGGAGACCGCGGTGCCAGGGCCGGTTTTGGAGGTGAAGACCAGGCGGGCCGGGTCTTCCCTGGAGCCCATGGACAGGGGCTGGCAGCGGATGGCCGGCTTGCCCTGCGCCAGGCTGGGGCAGATTTCCAGCATATGGGCCTGCAGGATGCCCTCCTTGCCGGGCACCAGGTTGTAGGTGTAGTCCTCCAGCATCGAGGTGCCCTTGGCGCCCTTGATGTCGCTGGTCATCAGCTTCATCAGGCGCACCATGGCAGCGGTTTTCCAGTCGCCCTCCGCGCCAAAGCCGTAGCCCTTCATCATCAGCCGCTGGATGGCCAGGCCGGGCAGCTGCTTGAGCGCGCCCAGGTCATCAAAATGGGTGACGATGGCGTGGTAGTCCTTCTCCACCAGGAAGCGTTCAAAGCCCAGCTCAATCTGGGCCTGCACCGCCACGTGGCGGCGGAACTCATCCTTGCTGCGGCCGTCCAGGATCAGGTCGTAGGTTTCGTAGTACTCATCCACCAGCGCCTCAGTGTCCGCCTGGCTGACAGCATCCACGGCCTGGGCCAGCTCGTTCACCGGCCAGGCGTCCACCTCCCAGCCAAACTTGAGCTGGGCTTCCACCTTGTCCCCTTCGGTGACGGCCACGTTGCGCATGTTGTCCGAGACGCGCAGCACGCGCAGGGAGGAGGATTCCACAATGCCCACCGCGGTGCGCATCCAGGAGGCCAGGCGCTGCCGGACCTGCGGGTTTTGCCAGTGGCCGGCCACCACCTTGCGGGCCAGGCCCATGCGGGTGACCATGTGGCCGTACTCCCGCCCGCCGTGGGCGGACTGGTTTTCATTCATGAAATCCATGTCGATGTCGTCGTAGGGGATCTCTTCGTTGAACTGGGTGTGCAGGTGCATCAGCGGCTTGCGGTTGGCCTTGAGCCCGGCTATCCAGGACTTGGCCGGGGAGAAGGTGTGCATCCAGGTGATGATGCCGGCACAGTCCCGGTCGGCCGCGGCGTCCACAAAGGTCTGGTGGATGTGGGCGGCGCTGATGAGCACAGGCTTGAACACCAGGGGGAAGGGCAAGTCGCCCGCCGCGTTGATCTCCTTCACCATCGCCTGGGCATGCTCAGCGACCCGGCGCAGGCAGTCCTCGCCGTACAGGTCCTGGGAGCCCACGCAAAACCAGAAAGTGTAGTTCCTCTTGCTCATGCAGATGTCCTCCATGGTTGTATTTTCGTGTGTCCGCACCAGTATAACCCATGTGACAAGGTTTGCAAAGTCAGCTGAGGGGCTGCAGCGACACCCTGACCCCCGGCATGTGGTGGGGAAAGACCTCAAAGGGCCGGGTGGAATCGGTGCGCACCAGCAGCTGGTCGCCCTGGCGGCTGATGTGGAAGGTGGCGGCCGTTTCACCTTTCAGGTTGGGGATGCGCAACACGCGCCGCGCGCCGTCCGCCAGGCAGAAGGCGTGCAGGCTGAGCCCGTCCAGGTAGTCATAGTCCGGGCGGCTGTCCACCGCGCCCAGGGGGATGACGCTGCCCGGACGCGCCAGCAGCGGCAGAGAGAGGAAGCCGTGGCGCTCCTCCTGCCAGCCCGGGCCTGTCACCAGCCGGGCGTCATCCAGGCGGGTCCACTGCCCCTCCGGCAGGTAGTAGGCCACCTGGCCATCCTCCCGGAACACCGGCGCCACCAGCAGGCTGTCCCCCAACATGTACTGGCGGTCCAGCATCTGGGCGGTCAGGTCCTCCGGAAACTCCAGCACCATGGGGCGCAGGAGCGGGCAGCCACTCTGCGTGGCCTCCACCGCGGCGGCGTAG
Source organism: Clostridiales bacterium (assembly GCA_012728815.1). Taxonomy (GTDB): domain Bacteria; phylum Bacillota; class Clostridia; order Christensenellales; family Aristaeellaceae; genus UBA6115. Next base: position 10,476 of record JAAYEI010000013.1, on the reverse strand, counting down.
AGGTAGGGCATGAGGCGGTGCTTGAGCCGGGTGAAGTGGCGCAGCACCGCCACCGCCTCCTCATCAAACAGCCAGGGCACCCGGTAGGAGGAGGAGCCGTGCAGGCGGCTGTGGCTGGACAGCAGGCCAAAGGCGACCCAGCGCTTGTACACATGGGCAGGCGCGGTGTGCTCAAAGCCGGAGATGTCATGGCTCCAGAAGGCAAAGCCGCAGTGAGCCAGGGACAGGCCGCCGCGCAGCGTTTCCGCCATGCTGACATAGCTGGCCGAGCAATCCCCGCCCCAGTGCGCCGGGAAGCGCTGCCCGCCCGCTGTCGCGCTGCGGGCGAAGACCAGGGCTTCCCCCTCCCCGCGGGCTTTGCGAATGGTGTCAAATACCAGCTGGTTGTACAAAAAGGAATACCAGTTGTGCATGCGCAGCGGGTCGCTGCCGTCGTGGTAGCGCACGCCCCTTACCGGGATGCGCTCGCCAAAGTCGGTCTTGAAGCTGTCCACGCCCAGGTCCAGCAACCTGGTCAGGTGCCCAGCATACCAAGCACAGGCGGCCGGGTTGGTAAAATCCACGATGGCCATGCCGGCCTGCCAGAGGTCGGACTGCCAGACGCCGCCATCCTCGCGCAGGATGAAGTAGCCTTTCTCCATTCCCTCTTCAAACAAGTCGCCTGCCTGGGCGATGTAGGGGTTGATCCACAGGCAGATTTTGAGCCCTTTTTCCTTGAGGCGGCGCAGCATGCCCGCGGGGTCCGGGAAGGTGTCCGGGTCCCAGACAAAATCGGTCCAGTGCAGACCGCGCATCCAGTGGCAGTCAAAATGAAAGACTGAGAGAGGCAAGTCCCGCGCGGCCATGCCGTCGATGAGGCTGGTGACGGTGCCCTCGTCATAGCTGGTGGTGAAGCTGGTGGACAGCCACAGCCCAAAGGACCAGGCGGGCGGTAGCGCAGGCCTGCCGGTCAGGGCGGTGTAGCGCGCCAGCACCTGCTTGGGGTGGGGGCCATAGATCAGGTAGTAGCGCAGGCGCTCCCCGGGCAGGGAAAACTGCACCCGTTCCACCTTTTCGCTGGCCACCTCAAAGGACACGTCCGCAGTGTCATCCACCAGCACGCCGTAGCCCCGGCTGGTCATGTAAAAGGGCACCGCCTTGTAGGCCTGCTCGCTGGCGGTGCCGCCATCCGCGTTCCAGATGTCCACGGACTGGCCGTTTTTCAGGTAGGGGGTGAACAGCTCCCCCAGGCCGTAGACCCACTCCCCCACATCCAGCATGAGGGAGTCAATCATGTAGGAACGCCGGGCTGTCCTGTCCCAGGCGCGGCCCATGCCGCGAAAGGCGCTGCTGGTGAGCGGCCGGCCATCCCCCTCAAAATCCACCTGCCAGCCCCGTTCATGCACCCGGGCGCTGAGCGGCCCGGAGGCCACCAGCCAGCCCTGGTCATCCTTTGTGATGTGAAGGGGCAGCTGCACCCGCCGGATGTCAAAGCGCGGGCCCTTGTCCACCGCCCCCTGCCAGTGGGTGAGCTCCACGCACAGCACGCCCTCCAGGGGGCTGGTGACGCGCAGGGTGAGGGTGGGCATGTTCAGCGCCGCACCTTTATTGCTCCCCAGGGGGCGGGTGGCGGCCAGCACGCTCAGCGCGTGCTCTGTCTGCTTGACCTGGTAGACCTCGGTGGCGTAGATCAGGTCAAACTGGGGGCGGGTCTGCCAATACCCGTCTGTGAAGCGCATGCCTACCCCTCCCCATTCATCTGATGCCAGTGGCGCCCCACCGCGCCCTGAGCGCCCTGCACCGGGTCGGTCTCCGGCAGCGGCAAGGCCCGGCAGGCCGCAGCCAGGCGCTCATAATCCGCCGGCTTACCCCGGTGCAGGTCGGGCGACTGGCCACGGGGGTAAGCGCCCACGATGCTGAAATCAGGGGAAGCCGCCAGCAATTGGTGGGCCACGCCGGCGGGCAGCAGCAGCGCGTCCCCCCGGGTGACGCGCACCTCCACCCCCTCCGGGCCGCCCAGGCGCAGCCGCGCCCAGCCGGACTGGCAGCCCAGCGCCTCGTGCGCGGTGGTATGGAAATGGTGAAAGCTGTACACGCCGTTCACCCAGATGCCTGTCCAGCCCTGGGCGGCAAACAGCCGGGTGAAGTCGGGCGTGGAGGTCACCTGCGGGTAGATGAGCACGGGCAGGGCTGAGTTGGGGTAGGGCGTGGCGGCAGGAATGAACAGGGTATTCGCGTCCTTCATCGCTTCCTCCTCATGCAGTTGTGCGGATTCAGTATACAAAAACGGGGGCGCTGTGGGAAGCGTCCCCGGGGAACGGGTGGGTCAGCCAGGGCGAGAGCCTCGCGGCTCAGGGCAGGTGGATGACCCGGGCGCCCAGCAGCCTGGCCTCCTCCGGGTCGTGGCTGGCCATCAGCACAGTCTTTCCCCGGGTGAATTGCCGGATGAGGGCCGCGGCCCGCGCCCGGGTGGCCTCATCCTGCCCGGTAAAGGGCTCATCCAGCAGCAGCAGGTCAAAGGGCACCAGCAACGCGCGGGCCAGGGCCAGGCGGCGCTTCATGCCACCGGAAAAGGCCGACACAGGCTTGTCCAGCGCCTCCTGAAGGCCCAGGCCCTCCAGCAGGTCCGAAGCCCGCCCCGTCCCGGCGCGGCCGGCGCACAGGCGCAGGTTGCCGGGCGCGTCCAACCAGGGCAGCAGCCTGTCCTCCTGGAAGACGGCGCTGAGGGGCCGCAGGCTGTGCACCCGGCCGGCGCTGGGCGCCTCCAGGCCCATCAGCAGGCGCAGCAGGCTGGTCTTGCCGCAGCCTGAACGCCCCATCAGACAGGTGGCCTGGCCTGTTTCCAGCGCCAGGGTGAAGTCCTCAAACACCGCCTGGGCGCCGTAATTCAGGCAGAGGCGCTCAAACCCCAGCCGCGCGCTCACAGTGCCCCCAGCTGATGGAACAGCGCGTCCATGAACAGGCGGAGCAGCCTGGCGGACAAGAGGCTTAGCAGCACAATGAAGATGGTCCAAGCGAAGAGCTCCGCCGTATGGTAGTTGACCTTGGTGGCGTAGAGCATCTCCCCGATGCTGCCCCGGGGGATGCCAATCACCTCCGCCGCGACGCCGCTCTTCCAGCACAGCCCCAGGGCGCTGACCAGGCCCGCGCGCAGATGCGGCAGCAGCTGGGGCAGGGTGAGGGCAAACAGCCGCCTCGCCAAGGGGACCTGGAAGACCCGCGCCATCTCATCCAGCTGGCGGTCACGCGCCGCCAGCCCGGACAGCGCCGCGGCGTAAACCACCGGGAAGCCAATCACAAAGGCAATGAGGGTGGACAGCCAGCGGGAGGACACCAGGATGATGGCCAGGATGACAAAGCTGGCCACCGGCACCGCGCGGGCGGCCTGCACCAGGGGGGCAAACAGCTCATGGGCCCAGGGGCGCCAGCAGGCGAGGGCCGCCAGCAGCAGGCCAAAGAGGCTGCCCAGCACAAAGCCCAACAGCACCCGCAGGCTGGACTGGGCGGCCGCCAGCCAGGTGCTGCCCTGGGCAAGTAGGTGCAGCAGGCTGGCCAGCACGCTCAGCGGAGCGGCCAGCAGGAACTCCTGCCCCACGGCCCAGGCGGCCAGCTGCCAGAGGGCCAGCCAGAACAGCGCGGCCACCAGCCGCGCCGCCGGTTTTACAAGCCTATGGCTGATAATAGAAATCCTCCCCGGGCAGGCTGCCGCCCACGGACTGCGCGTCCTGCGCGTACAGCGCGCTATAGAAAGCGTGAAGCGTGTCCACCATGGGTTGCCCCGTGATCAGCGTGATGCCGCAATAAGGCAGCGCGTCCAGCGCCACCTGCTCGTTGATGATGCCGGCCTGGCCAATCAGCCGGGCAGCCTGCTGCGGGTTGGCGCGCACCGCGTCCACCGAGGCCTGGTAGGCGCTGAGGAAGGTGGCCAGGCGCTGGGGCTGCTGCGTTATGAACCCGGCGCGGGCCACCGTGACCCCGGTCACCATGGGCCCCTGCCCCAGCTGCTCCCAGAGGGCGTTCAGGTCGAGCGCCACACGGATGTCCGGGTTTTGGCGCAGTGCCGCCGCCACAAAGGGCTGGGGCAGCAGGGCCGCGCCGTCCGGGTCCAACAGCAGGGCGGCCAGGGCCTCGGCGTGCTCGGACTTCCATTGCACATCCACCCCCTCCACCCCGGCCTGGGTCAGCAGGTGGTTCAGGGTGTATTCAGGGGTGGAGGCCTTGCCGCTGGCATAGAGGCTGCGGCCAGCCAGGTCCGACAGGCTGCGCAGGCGCTCGCCCCGCTCCAGGATGTAGAGCACACCCAGGGTGTTGATGGCCACCACCCGGATAGCGCCATCCGTGTTGGTGGCCAGGATGGCCGCCAGGTTGGCCGGCAGGCAGGCCAGGTCCAGCTCGCCCCGGACCAGGGAAGGCAGCAGCGCGTCGGGGCTGGCGGCCAGGGTGAAGGCATAGTCATTGCCCTGGTCCTCCTCCATCAGCATGACCAACCCCATGGCAGTAGGGCCTTTGAGCGCGCCCACCCGCAGGGGCGCGTCATCCTGCGCCAGGGCAGCCGGGCTGAGGCACAGCAGCGCGATGGCCAGCAACAGACACAGCGTTTTCATCTTCATGTCTCCCTCCTTGCATCGGGGTAAATCAGCGCGGTTGGATTGGGTCGTCCTGCTGCGGCAGGCGCTCGTTGTAGACGCCCCGCGGGGTGTAGCGCGTGTGCAGCAGCTGATGGGAGGTGTGGCTGAGGGGCTCCAGCAGGAACTCGGCATACAGCGCGCGAACGGCCGGGTTCTCATGGGATTTGCGCAGTTTCTTGGACTGGTCCACGTCATACAGGCCCTGCGCCCGGCTGGACCAGGCGTTGCGCACGGCGGTGCGCGGCTGGCCGCCGCCGCTGACACAGCCACCCGGGCAGCCCATGACCTCAATGAAGTGATAGCCGCCCTTGCCCTGGCTGACCTCCTCCATCAGCGCCTTGGCGCCTGCGAAGCCGCTGGTCACCGCGACCTTGATGGTGAACCCCTCCAGGAAATCATACTGGGGCAGGCAGCCCTCCATGGTCAGCTCGGCCACGCGGGTGCGCGCGCGCTCCTGGTCGGGCACCGCCCTGAGCTCAGACAGCGGCATCTCCCGCCCGGTGACCAGCTCATACACCGTGCGCAGGGCGGCCTCCATGACGCCGCCGCTGACCCCAAAGATGTCCGCGGCGCCGGTGGAGATGCCCAGGGGGTGGTCAAAATCGCTGGGCTGAAGGTTTTTGAAGTCGATGCCCGCTTCGCGGATCATGCGGGCCAATTCACGCGTGGTGAGCACCGCGTCCACATCGCGCAGGCCATCATGGCCCATTTCAGGCCGCTCAATTTCAAACTTCTTGGCGGTGCAGGGCATGATGGACACCACAAAGAGCTTGTTGGGGTCAAACCCCATTTTGTTGGCGTAATACGACTTGACCAGCGCGCCCAGCATCATGTGCGGGCTTTTGCAGGTGGACAGGTTGCCGGTGCTGTCCGGGTAGCGATGCTCCAGGAACTTGATCCACCCGGGGCTGCAGGAGGTGATCATGGGCAGCACGGGCCTGCCTTTCCTGATGGCTGCCTGCGCGCGCTCCAGAAACTCGGAGCCCTCCTCCATGATGGTCAGGTCGGCGCAGACGTTGGTGTCAAAGATGTCGTCAAACAGCATCTCCTTCAGGGCGGTCGCCAGCTTGCCGGTCACCGCCTTGCCCGGCGCCATGTCAAACTCCTCCCCGATGCCCACGCGCACCGCCGGGGCAACCTGCACCACCACCCGCATCTGCGGGTCGTTGATGGCATCCCAAACCTTCTGGATGCTGCTGCTTTCGCTCAATGCGTTGACCGGACAGGCCACCACGCACTGGCCGCAGTTGGTGCAATCCACCTGGGAGATGGACAGCCCGCCAGCGGGGCCAATCACGGTCTGGAAGCCCCGCCCCTGTGGGTTGAGCACGCCGATTTCCTGCACCTGGTTGCACACGCTGACGCAGCGGCGGCACTGGATGCACTTGGCGGTATCCCGCGTGATGGAGGCGGACATGTCACGGCTGCCGGGGGACAATTCGCCCTGGAAGCGCTGCCGCGTAATGCCCAGGGTGCTGGCCAGGGTTTGCAGCTCGCACTGGCCGGAGCGCTCGCAGGCCAGGCAATCCTGGGGGTGGTCGCTGAGCAGCAGCTCACAGTTGATCTTGCGCGCCTGGCGCACCTTGCCGGTGTTGGTGTGGACCACCATCCCGTCGCACACCTTGACCATGCAGGCCGCCACCAGCGTGCGCATGCCCTCCACCTCGACCATGCACATGCGGCAGCCGCCAAACTGGTGAATGCCCTCCAGGTAGCACAGGCTGGGGATGTAGATGTTGTAGTCCTGCGCCGCCTGCAAAATGGTCTGCCCCTCCCGGGCCTTGATGACCTTGCCGTTGATGTTGACCCGCGCGATGCCGGCGGTGGCCGGGGTGCTCATGTCCAAGTTCTCCATGTCTACCTCCTGTCACATCTCAGGCAGCGGGTGGCTTCCGCCACCGCGTAGAGCTTGCGGTACCCGCGGTTGACCTCGCGGAAGCCCTGGATGCGGGTGTCCGGGGGCAGCTCCTCCAGGGGGAAGCGGCCATATTCCGCGCTGTCCTCATCCACCACGGCCTGCGGAATCTCAATGGCGCGGCCCTTGTTGAGCCTGCCGGTTCCCCCCAGGTAGATGTCAATGCTGCTGGCAGCCCGCTTGCCATCGGCAATGGCCGCAATGGCGGTGTCAGGGCCACGGGCCAGGTCGCCGCCGGCGAAAACGCCGTCAATGGAGGTCATCAGGTTGTGCTTGTCGGTCACCAGGGTGCCCCAGGCGGTCATCTGCACATCCCGCGCGGTGATGAAGGGGAAGTCCGCATGCTGGCTGACCGCGGGGATGACCATGTCGCAGGGGATGACAAACTCGGAGCCCTCAATCGGCTGGGGCTGGGGCCGGCCCCGTTTGTCATACTCGCCCAGGCGCATCTGCTGGCAGCGGATGCCGCTGACGCGCCCCTTGTCATCCCCCAGGATGGCGACCGGCGCGGTCAGGGGCTGGATGATGATGCCCTCCTCCAGCGCCTCGCGGACTTCGCGGCGGTCAGCCGGCATGTCCTCCAGGTCGCGCCGGTAGATGACGGTAACCTGCCGGGCGCCCAGGCGCAGGACGCTGCGCGCCGCGTCCATGGCGGTGGAGCCGCCGCCGATCACCACCGCCTGCTTGCCGGCCCTGACCCTGCGGCCAAAGTGGATGTCCTTGAGGAAGGGCAGGCCGTGGTAGACGCCCTTGAGGCCTTCGCCCTCAATGCCCACCTCGTTGGGGAACTGGGTGCCGGTGGTCAGGTAGATGGCGTGGTGGTTCTCCCGCAGCCAGGAGAAGGACACGTTCTTGCCCACCTCCGTGTTCAGGTGGATGTTGACCCCCTCCTGCTCAATTTGCCGGATCTCGTGCTGGAGGATGTCCTCGGGCATGCGGTATTCCGGGATGCCGTAGGCCAGCGTGCCGCCTGCCTGGGACTGGGACTCAAACACGTCCACGGTGTAGCCCAGGCGCGCCAGGTAGTAGGCGCAGGTCAGCCCGCTGGGGCCGGCGCCGACAATGGCCACCTTCTTGCCGTTGCGCAGGTATTTGATGTCATCCACAAAGCGCTCCTCGTGGTTCATGGCGTAGTCGGCCACAAAGCGCTTCAAGTCACAGATGGCCAGGGCCTCATCGCGCTGGGCGCGGCGGCACTTGTCCTCACAGGGGTGGGTGCACACCCGCCCGCACACGCCCGGGAAGGGGTTTTCCTGGCGGATGAGGTTGTAGGCGTCAATGAAGCGGCCGTTCTGAATCAGGGCAAGGTAGCCGGGCACGTTGATGCCGGCGGGGCAGGCGTTCTGGCAGGGGGAAATGAACATGTTGGAGCAGATCCCCGCCTGGCAGCGGTGCTCACGGATGTGCTCCTCAAACTCCTGGATGAAGTTGCGCATCGTGGACAGCACGGGGTTGGGCGCGGTCTGGCCCAGGCCGCACATCGCGGTTTCCTTGATGTTTTCAGACAGCTCGCGCAACAGCACCAGGTCCTCCTCCCGGCCCTCCCCCCGGGTGATGCGCTCCAGGATTTCCAGCATCCGCTTGGTGCCGATGCGGCAAGGAACGCATTTCCCGCAGGATTCATCCCGGATGAAGTCCATGAAGAAGCGCGCGGTGTCCACCATGCAGGTGTCCTCGCCCATGACCACCAGCCCGCCTGAGCCCATGATGGCCCCCAGGTCAACCAGCCTGTCATAATCCAGGGGGGTGTTGAGGTTCTCCTTGGTGATGCAGCCACCGGAGGGGCCGCCAATCTGCGCTGCCTTGAAGCGGCCGTTGCGCGGTATGCCCCCGCCGATTTTGTAAATCAGGTCGCCGATGGTGTAGCCCATGGGCACCTCAGCCAGGCCGGAATAGCGGATGTCGCCCGCCAGCGCGAAAACCTTGGTGCCCCTGGACTGCCCGGCACCAAAGCCCGCGAACCAGGCGCCGCCCCTGTCTAGGATGGCGGGGATGTTGGCCAAGGTTTCCACGTTGTTGATGATGGTCGGGCAACCGAAGAGGCCCTGATCAAAGGGGAAGGGCGGCTTCTGGGACGGCTCGCCGCGCAGGCCTTCCACCGAGTGCATGAGCGCGGTCTCCTCACCGCACACAAAGGCCCCCGCGCCGATGCGGGTTTCCAGGTCAAAGCTGAACTTGCTGCCCAGGATGCCCTCCCCCAGCAGGCCCGCCTCCCGCGCCAGGCCGATGGCATGGGTGAGCCGCTCCACCGCGATGGGGTATTCCGCGCGGATGTAGACATAGCCCTTCTGCGCGCCGATGGCGTAGGCGCCAATCAGCATGCCCTCGATGAGGCCGAAGGGGTCGCTCTCAATCAGGGAGCGGTCCATGAAGGCGCCGGGGTCGCCCTCGTCGGCGTTGCAGATGATGTACTTGGTGTCGCCCGGGGCCTTGAGGCCCGCCTCCCATTTCACACCGGTGGGGAAGCCGCCGCCGCCCCGGCCGCGCAGGCCGGACAGCTTGACCTGGTCAATGACCGCCTGCCGCTTCATCTTCAGCGCCTTGGCCAGGCCCTGGAAGCCGTCCTGGGCGATGTAGCTGTCCAGGGAGGCGTAATCCACCTTGCCGCAGTTGCGCAGCGCGATCTTCACCTGCTCGCTGAAGAAGGGGATGTCCTGGATACGCGGGATGTGCCGCTTGCGCTTCTCATCGTAGAAGGTGTATTCCTCGGCGATTTCACCCACGATGACATGCCGCCCGATGATGTCCCGCGCCATCTCCGGGGTGACCTTTACATACAGGACACCGGCCGGCTCAATCAGCATCAGCGGCCCCAGGGAGCACAGCCCCATGCAGCCGGTGAAGGTCAGCCCCGCTTCAGCAGTCAGCTGCTTTTCTTCCAGGAACTGCTCCACGACGTCGCGTGTGGCCAGGCAGCCGGAGGACACGCAGCCGCCCCCGCCGCAGACAGTGATGTGGTGGCGGGTGTCCCGGGCCGCCAGGTAGGCTTTTTTGATTGCCAGCAAATCGGCTCTGGTGTTGATGACCATGCGCTTGTCCTCCGCCTCAGTACTTCGCCAGGATTTTTTCAATCTTGTCCGGGTTCACCTGTTGGTGCACATCCTCCCCGATCATGACAACCGGGGCCAGGCCGCAGGCGCCCAGGCAGCGCGTGATGATGATGGAGAACTTGCCGTCTGGCGTGGTCTCCCCCACGCTGATGCCCAGCTCCTCTTCCAGCCGCTCCACAATCCGCTTGCCGCCGCGGACATAGCAGGCCGTGCCCATGCAGATCTTGATTTCGAGCCGCGCGCGGGGCCTGGTGGAGAAATAGGAGTAGAAGCTGACCACGCCGGACACATGGCTCAGGCTCTCCCCCATGCCATCGGCGATGATCTGCTGCACCTCCAGGGGCAGGTAGCCGTAAATCTCCTGCGCCAGGTGCAGCACGGCAATCAGGCAGCCCGGCTTGTCCCGGTAGGTGTCAATCACCTTGAGGATGGCCTCCCGCTTTTCCTTCTCCTGCGCCGCAGCGTCCAGGGCGATGTTCACTTGTAATGCTTCTGTGTTCATGTTGCCTCCAAGGTGTGTCTGGAAGTCTGAGAACGTGAAGGGAATTGCATCAACCAGCATGGAGTATAGCACTCGTTCAAAGAAAAGCGACAGCTTTGGGCAAAGTCAATGGGACAAATATGTCCCGGAAGGGTTTATTTTATCCCGGTTGGGAAAAATCAGACCACATCTTGCGTCTCGTGGCCCTCCAGTCGCAAAAGCGGATGATGTGGCTGTCTTTTTTTCAGGGAACCGGGCGCAGAAGCGCCCGGATTCCCGGGTTTATGTGCTATACCCCCGGGTGGACAAGCGTGTTGAGGAAGGAAAGCGGCGATGCTGAGAATTGAGAACCTGAGCAAGTCCTACGGGAACAAGCTGGCGGTGGACGGGTTGAGCCTGCACATACGGCCGGGTGAGATCTAT
>JAAYEI010000071.1 GCA_012728815.1 Clostridiales bacterium | reverse complement strand
GTGGCCCAGGCGGCCCATCTCCATCGCCTGGAAGGAAAAGGGCAGGATGTCGGGCTGGAAGACGCTGTACCCCACCAGAGCGCGCACGGAGACGCGCAGCGGCTCCTGGCTCACGGCAGGCCCTCGTAGCGCACCTGAAGCAGCGTCAGCCCGCAGGCGGGCGCGGTGATGCCCAGGTCCAGCCGGTCGCCTGACGCAATGGCCCGGGCAAAGACCTGGCTGTCCAGCTTGCCCTGGCCCACCGCGATCAGGCTGCCGGCGATGATGCGCACCATGTTGTATAAAAAGGCGGTGCCGCTAAGGGTGAGCACCAGCTCCGCCCCCTGCTGGCAAAGCCGTGCTGCGCGCAGCTCCCGCACGGTGGTTTTGGCGCTGCCCCCGGCTGCCTGGAAGGCGCGGAAGTCGTGGCGCCCCAGCAGCGGCGGCAGGGCCCGGCGCATGGCGTTAATGTCCAGGGGCAGGGGCACAAAGGCGGTAAAATGCCGCCTTGTGGCGCTGGGCTGGCGGCGGTTGAAGATGCGGTACTCGTAGGTTTTTTCGGTGGCGTCAAAGCGCGCGTGCAGGCGGGGGTCCACCTGGTGGCAGGCCACCGCGCGGATGTCCGGGGGCAGCAGGGTGTTGAGCACAAAGGGCCATTTGGCGGCGGGGATAGAGGTCACGGCGTCAAAATGCGCCCGCTGACCCAGGGCGTGCACGCCCGCGTCCGTCCGGCTGGCGCCGGTCACCCCGGTGTGGGCACCCAGCACCTTCCGCAGGGCGCGCTCCACCTCCTCCTGCACGCTGGGGCCGTTGAGCTGGCGCTGCCAGCCGGAATAGGCGGTGCCCTCATACTCCAGGGTGAGCAAAAAGCGTGTCACCACAGCCACCCGGGCAGCAGGATAACCAGGTAGAGCGCCAGCATGGTGAGCAGGGCCAGCAGGTCCCGGGTGCGGAACTGCAGCTTGTTCAGCCGCGTCCTGCCCTCCCCACCGCGGTAGCAGCGCGCCTCCATGGCCATGGCCAGGTCGCCCGCGCGGCGGAAGGCGCTGATGAACAGCGGCACCAGCAGGGGAATCATGGCGCGGGCCCGGGCCATGAGGTTGCCGGACTCAAAATCAGCCCCCCTGGCGGTCTGGGCCTTCATGATCTTGTCCGCCTCCTCCACCAGGGTGGGGATGAAGCGCAGCGCGATGGTCATCATCATGGCCATCTCGTGGGCGGGGAACTTGATGACCTTCAGCGGTGAGGCCAGGCGTTCCAGCCCGTCCGTCAGCGTGACCGGGGACGTGGTGAGGGTGAGGATGCTGGAGCCGGTCACCAGGAAAACCAGGCGGAAGGTGAACACCAGCGCGTTCATCAGCCCCTCCTGCCAGATGGTGACCCGCCCCAGCCGCAGCAGCGGCGTGGTGCCCGAGGCGAAGAACAGATTGAGGATGAAGGTGATGATGAGGATGATGCGCATGGGCCGCAGGCTGCGCAGCATCATGCGGGCGGGCAGTTTGGACAGCCAGGTGGCCAGCACCAGGTAGGCCAGCACGGGCAGGTAGAGCCAGAGGCTGGGCACCATGAACACCGCGATGATGTACATGAAGGCCAGCACAATCTTGGCGCGCGGGTCCAGGCGGTGCACCACGCTGTCCACCGGGTAGTACTGGCCCAGGGTAATGTCACGCAGCATCGCCGCCACCTCCCTTGATGGCCTGGGCGATCTGGTCAGCCAGCTCATCCATGGCGTAGTGCCCGTGCAGGTCCAGCCCGGCCTCATTCAGCCGCCTGGCCAGCTTGTAGCTTTCCGGGATGTCCAGCCCCATGGCGTTGAGGCGCTCCTGCTGGGTAAAGATGTCCGTGGTGGGGCCTTCCATCACCAGGCGGCCGCGCTCCAGCACGGCCACGCGGGTGGCCAGGCGGGCCACCTCATCCATGGCGTGGGAGATCAGCACCACCGTGGTGCCCTGGTCGTTGAGGCGCTGGATGTCGCCCAACAAGTAGTCCCGGGCGCTGGGGTCAAGCCCCGCGGTGGGCTCGTCCAGCACCAGCACGCGCGGCTGCATGGCCAGCACACCCGCCAGCGCCACCCGGCGCATCTGCCCGCCGGAGAGCTCAAAGGGCGAGCGCCCCTGCATCTCATCAAAGGGCAGGCCCACCAGCTCCATGGCGCTGCGCACGCGCCGGTCCATCTCCTCCGCTTCCAGGCCCATGTTTTTGGGGCCAAAGGCGATGTCCTTGTAGACGGTCTCCTCAAACAGCTGGTGTTCAGGGTACTGGAAGACCAGGCCAACCTGAAAGCGCAGCGCGCGGCGGTGGGCGCCCTGCTGGTTGATGTCCTGCCCGTCCAGCAGCACCCGCCCGGCGCTGGGCTGCAGCAGGCCGTTGAGGTGCTGGGCCAGGGTGGATTTGCCCGAGCCGGTGTGGCCAATCAGGGCCAGCAGCTCCCCATCCTCAATGGTGAGGTTGATGTCCTCCAGCGCCGTAGTGGTGCTGGGGCCGGAGCGGTAGAGGTGGCTTAGCTGTTCAAGCACGATGGGCACAGCCGCTTCACCTCCTTGACCATGTCGTCCACGCTGAGCACGTCCATGCCGATGTCCACCCCGCGCTGGCGCAGCAGCTGGGCCAGGTGGGTCATGGGCGGCACATCCAGGCGCAGCGCGCGCAGGCGCTCCACCTGGGAAAAAACCTCCCGGGGCGTCCCGTCCATGGCAATTTTGCCGTGGTCCATCACCAGCACGCGCTGGGCGGTGGCCGCCTCCTGCATGAAGTGGGTAATCCACACCACAGTGATGCCCTGCTCGCGGTTGAGGCGCTGCACCGTGTCCAGCACCTCCTTGCGGCCGCGGGGGTCCAGCATGGCGGTGGCCTCATCCAGGATGAGAGCCTCCGGGTGCATGGCCAGGATGCCGGCGATGGCCACGCGCTGCTTTTGCCCGCCCGAGAGCAGGTGGGGCGCGCGGTCGGCAAACTCCAGCATGCCCGTCAGCTTCAGCGCCTCGTCAATGCGCGCGGGCATCTCCTCGCTGGGCACACCAATGTTCTCCAGCCCAAAGGCCACGTCATCATACACCCGGGTGGCCACCAGCTGGTTGTCCGGGTTCTGGAAGACCATGCCGGCGGTGCGGCGGATGTCCCAGACCTTGCCGTCATCCCGGGTGTCCATGCCGCTGACTGTGACCTGGCCCTCTGTGGGCAAAAAAAGGCCGTTGAGCAGCTTGGCCAGGGTGGATTTTCCCGAGCCGTTGTGCCCCAGCACGGCCACAAACTGGCCATGGGGCACCACCAGGCTGACGCCGTCCAGCGCCAGGGGGGCCTCCGGCTCATACCGGTAGGACAGGTCCTTCACCTGCAAATGCGGCTGGTCGCTCATGCGTCCTCCCCGCGGTTGAAGGCGCCGCGCATGTCAAACATCTGATAAAAGTCCTTCATGTAGTCGTGGAAGCGATCCTCCAGGATGGCCTGGCGCGCGCCTGCCATCAGGCGGGTCAGGTAGCGCAGGTTGTGGATGCTGCACAGCCGCGCGCCGGTGATCTCCCGGGTGTTGATCAGGTGGCGGATGTAGGCGCGGCTGTAGTGGGCGCAGGCCTCGCAGTCGCAACCCTCCTCCAGCGGGCGCAGGTCGGCCTTATAGCGGGCGTTGCGCACCACCAGGCGCCCATAGCTGGTCAGCACCGTGCCATTGCGCGCGATGCGGGTGGCCAGGACGCAGTCAAACATGTCCACCCCGCGCAGCACACCCTCCAGCAAGCAGTCCGGCGTGCCCACCCCCATCAGGTAGCGGGGCTTGTCCCGCGGCAGGTGGGGCAGGGTGGCGTCCAGCATGTCGTACATCAGCTCCTTGGGCTCGCCCACGGACAGCCCGCCAACGCCGTAGCCGGGGAAATCCATGCTGGCCAGGGCTTGTGCGGATGTTACCCGTAAATCCGCGTAAAAAGCGCCCTGCACGATGCCAAACAGGGCCTGGTCCCCCCGCGAATGCGCCGCCTGGCAGCGTGCCGCCCAGCGGTGGGTGCGCTCCATGTCGGCCCTGGCCTGCCCGTAATCGCAGGGGTAGGGGGAGCACACGTCAAAGGCCATGATGATGTCCGCGCCCAGATCCTCCTGGATCCTGACGGAACTTTCCGGGCTCATCATCAGCGCGCTGCCGTCCAGGTGGTTGCGGAAGGCCACCCCCTCCTCACTGACCTTGTTGAGATCCGCCAGGGAAAACACCTGAAAGCCGCCGGAATCCGTCAGGATGGGGCGGTCCCAGGCCATGAAGCGGTGCAGGCCGCCTGCCTGGCGGATCAGGTCGCTGCCCGGGCGCAGGTTCAGGTGGTAGGTGTTGGCCAGCAGGATGGGCGCGCCCAGCTCCTTCATCTCCCTTGAGGTCATGGCCTTGACCACGGCCTGGGTGCCCACGGGCATGTAGACCGGGGTGGGCACCTCCCCATGGGGGGTGCGCAGCAGCCCGGCGCGCGCGCCGGACTGGGCACAGGTGTGCTGCAGCTCAAAGGTGAGGGGGCTGGTCAAGTGCGCTCCTTCATGGGGGGTCAGATCTCCGGCCAAAGGCGCTCCAGCGCGTCCAGGTCGCGCAGGTAGGGGTCAAAATGCGCGCTGTGGGGCCAGCCCCCGGGCATCCGGCCTGGCGCGCACACAAACACCAGGTTGCGCCCGGTGATGGGGTGGGCAAAGGCCAGCCGCATGCCCCACAGGGCAATCAGGCCGCCCGGGCCTTGCGGGTTGTAGCGGGCGTCCCCCAGCAGGGGGTGACCAAAATGGGCCATTTGCGCGCGGATCTGGTGGGCGCGCCCGGTCTGCAGGCGGATGGTGACCAGGCTGCGCTCCTGGCTGAAGGCCACGGTATGGCCATGCAGGACGGCCTCCTTGCCCTGCAGCTTCAGGTACTGGGGCAGCACGCGCACGGTGTTGGAACGGGCGTCCTTGACCAGGTAGTCCCGCAGGGTGAAGCGGGCGGGGGCGCGGCCCTTGCACACCAGCACGTATTCCCGCGCCAGGGTGTTGTCGCGGATCTGCGCGGATAGGCGGGCCGCCGCCTTGCTGGTGCGGGCAAAGACCAGCAGGCCGCCCACCGGGCGGTCCATGCGGTGCACCAGGCCCAGGTAGGCCCCGCCCGGCTTGTTGTACTTCTCCTTGATGTAGTCCTTGAGCAGGCTGTGCAGGTCCATGTCCCCCGTGTCATCGCCCTGGGTGAGCATGCGCGGGGGCTTGAGGGCCACGATGAGGTGGTTGTCCTCATGCAGGATGAGCTGGCTGATGTCGTTCAATGCGGGGCTCCTTTGGCTTGCCAGCGCGCGCTGGCGCCGGCGGGCAGGATGCCGCCGGAGGTAATGGGCAGGCCCAGTTCCCGGGCGTCCACGCTGCCCGAGACCGCGGGTCCCAGCGCCTGGGACAGCACGTTGTGCAGCACCGCGGGCTGAAACCCGGTGGTGTAGCCGTTGATCAGGAAGAAAAGCGGATCGTCGCTGAGCAGGTTGGCGCACAGCCGCGCCAGGGGGAACAGCTCGTCCTCCAGCTTCCAGACCTCCCCGCCCGGGCCCCGGCCGTAGCTGGGCGGGTCCATCAGGATGCCCTCATAGCGCTTGCCCCGGCGCAGCTCCCGCTGCACAAAGGCCTTGGCATCCTCCACGATGTAGCGCCCGGCGGTTTCCACAACGCCGGACAGCGCGCGGTTTTCCTTGGCCCACTGCACCATGCCCCGCGCGGCGTCCACATGGGTGACGTGGGCGCCCGCCTTCATCAGCGCCACGCTGGCGCCCCCGGTGTAGGCGAAGAGGTTGAGCACCCGGGCACCGGGCCGGGCGCTGACCAGCCCGCGCATCCAGTCCCAGTTGGCGGCCTGCTCCGGGAAGAGGCCGGTGTGCTTGAAGCCGGTGGGGCGCACAAAAAAACGCAGGTCCCGGTAGGCGATCTGCCAGCGCTCCGGCAGCGGGCGGCGAAAGGACCAGATGCCCCCGCCCTCGCCTGAGCGCCCATAGACGCCGTCCGCCAGCGACCAGGACTGGGGCTGGGACTTGGGCCAGATCACCTGGGGGTCGGGCCGGGCCAGGATGACCTGGCCCCAGCGCTCCAGCTTCATGCCGTCCCCGGCATCCAGCACCTCAAACTCCTGCCAGGCATCGGCGACAAACATGGGCGGCTCCTTTCGCGGATTCGACCCGGATTATAGCACGGGGCAAGGGCCGCCACAAGCAAAGGCGGTCGGCTTCAGTCATTCCTGCGCAGGGAGGCCTCATACAGCGCGGCGTCCACCGCCTTTTGCCAACCGGCCAGCCGCCGGGCGCGCAGGTCCTCCCCCCAGGCCGGGGCAAAGGCCGTCTCCAGCTGCCACTGGGCGGCGGCCTGCTGCGGGCTGTCAAACATGCCCAGGGCCAGGCCGGCCAGCAAGGCCGCGCCCAGCGCCGTGGTTTCCCCCACCCTGGGACGCAGCACCTGGATGCCGGAGATGTCCGCCTGCATCTGCATGAGCAGGTTGTTGGCCGCGGCGCCGCCGTCCACCTTGAGGGCATCAGGCCTGTGGCCCAGGGCATCGGCCATGAGCAGCAGCAGGTCGTTGGACTGGAAGGCGATGGCCTCCAGCGCCGCGCGGGCCAGGTGGGCGGCGCCCGCGCCGCGGCTGAGCCCTGTCACCATGCCCCGGGCGTACATGTCCCAGTGCGGGGCGCCCAGGCCCGTGAAGGCAGGCACGAAGTACACGCCCTTGCTGTCCTCCACCTGGCGGGCCAGGGCCTCGGACTGGGCCGCGGTCTTGATAAGCCCCAGCTCATCCCGCAGCCACTGGATGGCGGCGCCCGCCACAAACACGCTGCCCTCCAGCGCGAAGGTGGGCTGGCCGCCCAGGCGCCAGGCCATGGTGCTCAGCAGGCCTTTGTCGTTTTTCACCGGGCGATCGCCGGTGTTCATCAGCATGAAGCAGCCGGTGCCATAGGTGTTTTTCACCTGGCCCGCACCAAAGCAGCCCTGGCCAAACAGGGCCGCGTGCTGGTCCCCGGCCAGGGCGGCCACCGGCACCGGCGCGCCCAGCCATTTGGGGTCCGTCTCCCCGATGACCTGGGCGCTGTCCACCACCTGGGGCAGCATGGCCCGGGGGATGTTGAACAGCTTGAGCAGGTCCTCATCCCAGTCCTGGCGGACCAGGTTGAACAGCATGGTGCGCGAGGCGTTGGTGGCGTCGGTCACATGCGGGTGGCCCTTCACCAGGTGCCAGGCCAGGTAGCTGTCCACCGTGCCAAAGCACAACTCGCCGCGCTCGGCTTTTTCCTGGGCCCCGGCCTCGTCCAGCAGCCAGCGGATCTTGGAAGCGGAGAAATAGGCGTCAGGCACCAGGCCGGTGCGCGCCTGGATCATCCCGTGCAGGCCATCATGGCGCAGCCGCTCAATGAAGGGGGCTGTGCGGCGGCACTGCCAGACAATGGCCCGGCCCAGGGTCTGCCCGGTTTTGCGGTCCCAGACCAGGGTGGTTTCCCGCTGGTTGGCGATGCCGATGGCGGCCAGCTGGGAGGCTTCCAGCCCGCCGGATGACAGCGCGTCGCGCAGCGCGCGCAGCGTGGTGTCCAGCAGGTCCTGCGGCTGGTGCTCCACCCAGCCGGGCTGGGGATAGTGCTGGGCGAACTCGTGGGCGGCGGACGCGCGCACCTGGCCTTCCCGGGTGAAGACAATGGCCCGGGAGGAGGTGGTGCCCTGATCCAGGGCCACCAGATACTGTCTGTCCATACGCTTCTCCTTCCATCATGCCAGCAGCCGCCCGGGCCACGCCCGGACGGGCCTGCTCAGGCGGCTGCACAGGGCTTGGTCTATCTCCCGCCTATTCCAGGCGGATGCCGTACATTTTGTGGTTGTCCCGGGAGGCGGTGCCCACCACCAGGATGTCGTTGTACACGGCGGGGGAGCCCTCCACCGCGCCGCCCAGGTCCAGGGTGTGCAGCACCTGGCCGGTGGCGCCCTCAATCAGGTAGAGGCGGCCCTGCAGGTCAGCCTGCACGATGCGGGCCTGGCCATCCGGGGTGTAGACGGCCACCGGGGAGGAGATGGCGCCCGCGCTGAGGGGCAGCCGCCAGGCTTCCTGGCCTGTCTGCTTGTTCAGGGCGATGATGGCGCCGCCTTCCTCGGTCAGGTTGAGGGTGAAGATGACCAGGTGGTCGATCTGCCCCTGGCCCACCACCGGGCTGGCCTTGAGCCCACCACGCTCGGCCTGGTCATACTTGGCCTTGACCTTCACCGCCCAGACCTCCGCCCCGCTGAGCGCGTCCACGCGCCGCAGCACGGCCTCCCCCCCGCGGCGCGTGCGCGCGTGGACGGTGGTGCCGGTGTACAGCGCCAGGGTGCCGTCCTCACCCAGATCCAGCGCCGGGCTGGCATCGGTGTTGTCCCCGGTGTCAAAGGCCCAGACAGCGCGCATGCTGGTGGTGTCCACCGCGCGCAGGATGCCCTGCTTGTCCGCGTAGAAGGCGTAGGGGCCGTACATCGCCGGGGAGCCCTCAACGCTGACAGTGTTGTCGTTCTGGCGGGCCTTGGCGCGCAGGTAGATGGTCTCCGGGGAGATGGAGAGGCTGGTGGGGTTCTTGAAGTCAAACACGGTGTTCATCTTGACGGTGTAGAACAGGCCGTTTTCGCCCGCCAGCACAAAGGTGTCGGTGTTGCGCTCAAACAGCCCGGTGCCGTCAAAGGCGCCGTTGGTGCCGTACTGCTGCTGGTTCTTGGTGCGGCGGCCGTTGATGAAGTGCGCGCGGGACTGGTCAATCAGGTTGTAGAAGTAGTAGCCGATGTCGCCGGTCTTGCCGGGCATCTGGGACACCGCCTGACCAAAGGCAATCAGCGGGCGGCCAAAGGCGTCCACGGTGACGGAGCCCCGCAGGGGATAGCCCACCTCAATCGGGTCGCGGGTGGGCTGCCCGTCAGCCAGGTCCAGGAAATAGACCTTGCCGTCCTGGGCCGCGAAGATGACCTCCTTGAGGGCCTTGACATCCTTCTTGTCATCCTTGATGTTCATGCCGTTTCGCACTTCCACCGACCACTTGATGATGGCGGGCTGGCCGGTCCAGCCCATGCCGTACACGGTGCCGCTGGCGGTGCGCAGGCTGCCCAGGTCGGTCTGCCAGTGGACGCTCATCTGGCTCAAGGCCATGTCTGCCGTGCCAAAGGCGGCGTTCTGGCGCAGGCCGTCCCCCCGGAAGGTGAACACGCCGCCGGGGTAGTAGGTGTACAGCTCCCCGCCCTGCATGTCCAGGGCTTCCGCGCGCTGGTAGTCCGCCTGGCGGCGGGCGCCTGAGAACACGGTCTCGGTGAAGTTGAATTTGCCAGGCGCCTGGCCTTCGGCCGCGCTCAGGGTGACAGGCGGCATGGGCGTGGGGGCGGCGGGCTGGACGGGCTCCTGCACAGGCGGCTCCTCCACGGGGGGCTCCTCCACAGGCGGTTCATCCAGCGCGTCGGCATCCTGGGGGGTGTCAGCCAGGTCATCCGGCAGGTCCCCTGCCTGCCCCTCCCCGGGCAGCTGCGCCGGGTCATCAAGGCCGTCACTGGCAGCCCCCTGCAGCCAGGCGGGCACCTCCTGGACTGTGTCCAAGGCGCTGTCCGTGCCCGGCTCCTCCATGCCAACAAGGTCCTCACCCGCCCCGGGCAGGGTTTGCTGCGGGTCATCCGCGGCCCCTTGCTGCTGTTCCTGGCTGGGGGTAAACACTGGCAGCAGGGCGGCCAGGGAGGCCGGGGTCTGCGTGGGCGTGGGCTGGGCGCTCTCCTGCGCCTGGGGCTGGCCCTGCTCCTGCTGGGGCAGGATGGCGGCCGGGTCGGTGCCAGGCGTCGTCACCGGTTCAGAGTCAGGTTCCTCTGTGGGCTCCGCCGTGGGGACGATGGTGGGCTCCGGCTCTTGGGTGGGCTCAGCGGTGGGCTCGGCAATGGTGAGCTGGATGGTCTTGTCCGTCTGGAACCAGGTCTTGTCCACCAGGATGCCGGCGGACAGCGTGGTGACCGCCGGCTTGTCCAGGATGGCGGTCAGTGTCCAGATGGTGTTGTTGGGCGCATCCACGACCTCTGCCACGCCCTTGATCTCCGTGCCCACCTCGTCCAGGATGCGGATGCCCTGGATGGGCTTGTCGGCGGTGAAGGTAAACACCGTCTTGACGCCGGTCTGCACCTGGTCCTCGCTGGTGTCAAACTTGATCAGCCTTGGCGGCTCGTCTTTCTTCAGGCCCAGCAGGTCCAGGCCGGAATCCACCAGGCCGGCGGAGAACTGGCGCATCTGGCCGGGGATGCCGGTGGCGGTGTTGGGAATCAGAAAATAAGAGCCCGCCAGCACAAAGCCGGCCAGCAGCACCAGGGTGAGCAGGATCCAGGGCCAGCGCCGGGGGGGCAGGTAGTCCTCATCAGCATAGTCGTCATAGGTCTGGCTGAACTGTGTGGGGTCACGGCGGGGCGGGTGGTAGTCGCTCTCGGCGTACACCCGGGGCGCCTGCCGTGTGGGCTGGGGCTGGGGCGGCGGGGGCGCGGCGTCGTAGCCGTCCAGGGGCAGGGGCGCCTCCTCATCACGCTGGTAGCCCGCGCGCAGGGGCGCCGCCGGCTGGGTGTCCCGTCCGGCGTGGCGGTCCGCCCGGCGCCTGCGGGGCTGCTGCGGCTGATATGGCTGTGTCATGGTGGGCTCCTTTCAGTCGGCGGCCGCTAAAAGCTGATTTTATCCTCCAGGTAGGCACGCAGGCTGTCCAGGTGGACACGCTCCTGGGCCATGCTGTCACGGTCGCGCACGGTGACGGTGTCGTCCTCCAGGGTGTCAAAGTCCACCGTCACGCAATAGGGGGTGCCGGCCTCGTCCTGACGGCGGTAGCGCTTGCCGATGGAGCCGGACTCGTCATAATCGGCCATGAAGTGGCGGGAAAGCTGTTTGTGAACCTCCCGGGCCTTCTCGCCCAGCTTGTTCTTCTGCAGCGGCAGCACCGCCACCTTGAAGGGGGCGAGCACCGGGTGCAGGCGCAGCACCACACGGGTGTCGCCGTCCGGGAGGGCCTCCTCCTCGTAGGCGTTGCACAGGAAGGCCAGGGCCATGCGTTCCACCCCCAGGGAGGGCTCCACCACATAGGGGTGGAAGCGCTCGTTGGTGACAGGGTCAATGTATTCCATGTTTTCGCCGCTGTGCTCCTGGTGCTGGCGCAGGTCAAAATCGGTCCGGTCGGCGATGCCCCAGAGCTCGCCCCAGCCAAAGGGGAAGCGGAACTCAAAGTCCGTCGTGGCGACGGAATAGTGGGACAGCTCCTCCGGGCTGTGGTCGCGCAGGCGCAGGTTCTCCTCCTTGATGCCCAGGGACAGCAGCCATTCATGGCAGAAGGCGCGCCAGTAGTCAAACCATTCCAGGTCCGTGCCCGGTCGGCAGAAGAACTCCAGCTCCATCTGCTCAAACTCCCGGGTTCGGAAGATGAAGTTGCCCGGGGTGATCTCGTTGCGGAAGGACTTGCCAATCTGCGCGATGCCCAGGGGCAGCTTGCGCCGGGTGGCGCGCACCACGTTCTTGAAGTTGACAAAAATGCCCTGGGCGGTCTCCGGGCGCAGGAAGATTTCCGTCCCGCTGTCCTCCGTGACGCCCTGGTGGGTCTTGAACATCATATTGAACTTGCGGATGGCGGTGAAATCCGCCTTGCCGCAGGTGGGGCAGGTGAGCTGGTGCTGGCTGATGTAGGCCGTCATCTGTTCGTTGCTCCAGCCGTCCGCGCTGACCTCCTCCCCCCGGTTCCGGGCGGCATCCTCAATGAGCTGGTCAGCGCGAAAGCGCGCCTTGCAGGCGCGGCAGTCCATCAGCGGGTCATTGAAATTGCCCACATGGCCGGAGGCCACCCAGACAGCGCGGTTCATCAGGATGGCGCTGTCCAGGCCCACGTTGTGCTCGTGCTCCTGCACAAATTTCTGCCACCAGGCGCGCTTGACGTTGTTCTTGAACTCCACGCCCAGGGGGCCGTAATCCCAGGTGTTGGCCAGCCCGCCATAAATCTCGGAACCAGAAAAAATAAAACCGCGCACCTTACACAGGGCGACCAACTTGTCCATGGTGAGTGACACAGCGCATCCTCCTTGCATTCAACGGCATTATCATATGCGGATGCTGGCTTCATGTCAAGAAATCAGGGCCCTGGCGGGGCCAAGGGCAGGGCAGGGCCAACCGGGCCCGCACCCGGGCACAAAGCGCGCCGCACGGGCCAAACCCGGGCTTTACAGGCGCCGCCAATTGGTTTAGGATACTTGATTGGACAAGATGGAATCACGCAAGGGAGGCAGCCATGCACAAGAACGTCTTCATCTTTGAACACCCGCTGATCCAGCACAAGGTATCCCTGCTGCGGGACAAGAACACCTCCATGAAGGATTTCCGCGCGCTGGTGGACGAGCTGTCCATGCTGATGGTCTACGAGATCACCAAGGACTTTGAGCTGGTGGACACCGAGATTGAGACGCCCATGGCCAAAACCAGAACCAAGGTGCTCTCCGAGCGCAAGGTGGCCCTGGTGCCCATCCTGCGCGCAGGCATCGGCATGGTGCACGGCATCCAGCAGCTGCTGCCCAACGCCCGGGTCGGCCACATTGGCCTGTACCGCGACCATGACACCCATGAGCCGGTGGAGTACTACTGCAAGCTGCCTGTGGATGTGGCCGACAGCACCGTCATCGTGCTGGACCCGATGTTCGCCACCGGCGGCTCCATCGCCGCGGCGCTGAGAATCCTCAAGAGCAAGGGCTGCGCCGACCTGCGCCTGGTGTGCATCGTGGCGGCGCGCCACGGCGTGGACCGCGTCGCCAGGGAGTTCCCGGACGTCAAGATCTACTGCGCCGCCTTTGATGAGGACCTGGACCCCAACGCCTACATCGTGCCGGGGCTGGGCGATGCCGGGGACCGGCTGTTTGGCACAAAATAAACAACCGCCAGGAATAGCAACAGGGCTGCCCGCATCCTCGCGGCAGCCCTTGTGTTTGCAGGCCTTTTATGGCTGTTGGTCGATAAAGGCCGGGTGCTGCAGCACCTGCTTGTCCTTGCGGGTCTGCTCCGCGATGACCACCTGGTAGCCGTCCGGGTCGCGCAGCCACACCTCCAGGGCGCCTGAATAGGGGTTGCGGGCGGGCTCGCGCTCGGGCGTTGCGCCCAGCACCCGCAGGCGGTGCAGCTGGGCCTGGAAATCCCCCGTCTCAAACCACAGGATGACCCCGTTGCCCGGCTGCACCGCCTGGTCGCGCAGGGGGCCGTGGCTGGCGTCCGGCCGCGTGTCGTGCAATTGCAGCACCAGCTGGCCTTCCACCAGCAGCTGTTCATACTCATCCCCGCCATGGCCGGTGACGGCCCCCAGCAGGTTGGAATAAAAACGCGCGGACGCCTGAACGTCCGCAACGGCAATCAAGGGCATGGGCTTCATGTGGTGTGGTCCTCCGCGGTGTCATTCTTCACCGCTATCATACCCGGCCGGAAGACGACGAACCGGCTGGCGATGTAATTGAAGACAATCACAAAGGCGTTGACGACCAGTTTGGCCCAGCGGTCGGTGGTGAACAGCAGCAGGATGTTGAACACCACCAGGTCAAACAGCAGGTAGGACAGCGCCCGCGCGGAGATGAACTGCCCCATCTCCCGCAGCATCCGCCCCTTTTTGGTGGTGCTGCCAAAGACAAAGCGGCGGTTGGTGAAATAGGCGAACAACACGCTCAGCACCCAGGACACCACCTGGGAGGCGTTGGCGATCAGCTTGTAGGCCGGGCTGCCCCGCTCATACAGGCCGATGCCCAGCAAGCTGGTGAGCAGGAGGTAGCTGACCCAGTTGACCAGGGTGGTCAGCAGGCCATAGACCAGGTAGGTGCCCATCTGGTAGAGCCGGGGTTTGCGCGCCTTGAAGCGCCGGATCCGGTTAAACATCGCTGTCCTTGTCACCTGCCGGGGTTTTTTTGCTGGTGTCGCCATCGTCCCCCCGGGCGTAGCCCGCCGCCAGCACCTGCGCGTAGGCCAGGCTGCGCGGCTTTGTCTTGCTGCGCGCGCTGAGGTAGTCAAAGCCGTCCTCCCCCATGGCCACCACGGTGAGGTTGCCGCTCTTCATCGCCTGTCCCTCCAGCCATACCAGCTTGATGGGGCAGCCCCAGCGCAGGGAGTAGCGCAAAAACCGTTCCATTGCCTCAACCCTCCGGCACCTGAAAGACCAGGTAGCCATCCGCCTGGTAGACCAGCTCGTAGCGCCCTTCCAGCCCCGCCTCGTCCGCGCCCCACTCGGCGTATTCCGCGGGCCCCAGCACGATATAGGATACCCCGTACTGTGCGGGCACCCGGGGATGGCTGGCCGGGTCGCGGTAGAAAGCGGCCAGGTCCTGCTGGCGCGAGGCGGTGTCAAAGCCATGGAAGTACAGCCACAGGTCCGGCCCCACCACAACCTGCCGCCCGGCCAGGGAAGACACAGGGTTCAGGTGATGGGGGCCGGTCATAAAACGGGCCTCCCGGGGTGTTTCATCCCGGATGAAGTCCGCCAGGCGCACATCGCCGGCTGAGAACATCTGGTAGTCCCCCACCGCTTCCCGGGCCAGCGCCAGGACGCCGGAGGCAAACAGCATCACGCAGGCCAGGACAGCCATCAGCCAGCGGGCGCGCAAGCCCCGCAGCCTGTCAAACAGCGTGAAGGCGTAATCGGCCACCGGCATCGCGCACAGCGCCCACCAGACATAGAACAGCTTGTTGTTGTCATAATCGTTGGGCTGGAAAAGGACAAGCTCGGCCAGCGCGAAGATGACAAAGGCCCCGGCAAACAGCTTCCGGTGCCAGGCATCCCGCTCAAACAGCGCGAAGAGCAGCAGCAGGAAGGGCAGGCCGATGTTCTTGAGGTAAAACCACAGGTAAGCGTCCCGCAGCCCCTGGTTGCCGGGGTTGTTGACCCAGTTGAACTGAAAGTGCACAAACCCCTCGCCGCCGGACTGGTGGAAGGTGAAGGCCAGCAGCTGGGGCAGGGCCAGCAGGGCGGCCAGGCCGCCATAGAGCAGCCAGGGCTTGAGGGGCTGCCTTTTGAGCAGGCCATGCGCCATGAAGCCCAGGCTGGCCAGGCCCAGGGCCAGGAAGGAGTGGGTGTGGATGAGGGGCAATCCCCCGGCCAGCAGGCCCAGCAGCACGGTCTGCCGGGCGGGCCAGGCGCCCGCCCGCGCCATGTCCACCAGCAGGTAGAGGCAGGGCAGCAGCACCACCCAGCCGGCCAGGAAGGTGCGCTGGGGCAGCAGCAAATCCGCGATGATGTTGGAGAAGCGCAGGTTGTACTGGTGGAACTCCGCGTGGTTGGCCGGGGTCTGGTACCAGCCCTGCAGGATGTTGCGCAGGCGGTCCAGCCACACACCGCTTTGCAGCTGGTTCACCCCCGGGCTGCCCAGGGGCTGGCCGGCCAGGTCAAAGGCGTAGAGGAAGCCCAGGCCGCCGTTGAGGAAGACCAGCAGCGCCGCCAGCGCGGCCGCCCGGGGCGCGCGGCAGGCACGCAGCGCCAGGAGCAGGTAGCCGGCAAACACCAGGCCCATCATCAGCACGGAGGGCAGGATGATGGCGCCGCGCAGGGGCAGGCCCAGCGTAAGCAGCGAGGCGGACAGCGCGTTGACCAGGAAGGGATAGCCCAGGCGCTGCCCGGGCAGCATGCTGTAGTCCACCGGTAGGCGGCTGCCCGGCAGATTGGTGACCATGGCCAGGTGCAGGGGCAGGTCGCCATAGGTGGACTGGCCGGTATGCAGCGCGCCCGCCACGGGCCGCAGGATGTGGGTGTGCAGCAGGTAGGCTGACAGCAGGGTGAGGGGCAGGGCGATGCCCAGCAGCAGCTTCAGCGCGGCGCGGTCCGCCGCCTCCATGGGTTGGGGCGCCGCCCGGTCGCGCAGCAGGAAGGCCGCCAGGCAAAGCGCGGCCAGAAGCAGCAGGGACAGCCCCTGGGCCGCCAGGTCAAAGGGGCGCACAAAGGCGATGAGGGCGGGCAGCCACATCATCAAAAACAGGCCCAGGGACAGGCCCAGCCAGGCGCGGATGAGCAACCCCTGCCGGGGCAGCAGGAGGCGGATGATGAGCCAGCCCGCCAGCAGGTAGGTCAGTAAAAACAGCAGGGCCGTCATACCGTCTCCCGCTCCGCCGCCTGGCCTGTCCCCTCCCGGTCCGCCCCGCCCCCTTCCAGGCCGGCCATGCGCAGCATCTCCTGGCGCAGGTGGTTGGCGATGCGCTGCTTCTCATCCCCCGGGTTGTCCGGGTCATAGCGCGTCATCTGGCCGAAGGTGAGGGTGTGCTGCTTCTTGTCGGCATAAATCGGGTAGAACTGGGCACATTTGCCGGTGCGCTGGTGGTAAATCTGCGCGGCCATGGCAAAGCCGCTGAAAAACTCGCCGATGCCCTCGCGCAGGTAGCCGGCCTGCTCCTGGTCCGGGTCGTTGGGGTTTTCAGGGAAAATCAGGATGTTGTCCCCCGCCTCCATGGCGCTGGCTGTTTCCCGGAAGGTGTTGACCAGCGCGCGGGGGTTGTCCCGGTAGACCGGGATGCTGTCGATGGAGCGCATGACCCACTTCAGGAAGCGCGTGACCAGGCGGGTGGCCGGCCATTTGAGCCGCTCGGGGATCCACCGTTGGCGCTTGATGGTGTTGTTGTACAGGTAGGTGGAGGACTGGTCGGGCACCGCGATCTCATCGATCACCCAGGGGCGGAAGGAGAAGGGGATGAACAGGTTGCTGACGATGGGCCCCCACAATTCGCCGTGGTTGCAGGTGAAGATGATGCTGGTGTCCTGCTCGGGCTTCACCTGGTCGGCGCCCACCACCCGGCTGTAAAAGAAGGGGCGCAAAATCCAGATGACCAGCCAGATGCCGTAGCGCCGCCGGTGCACCTTGATGACCAGGTCCTCCAGCTGCTTTTGCAGCGGCAGGTTGGTCTCGCCGTTGCTTTGCAGGCGCAGGAAGGTGCGGGTTTTTTCCGCCACCCTGCGGTCCATGGGCAGGCGGAAGGCCGCCGGGATGGCCGCGATGACCAGGGCCAGCGCTGGCAGCAGCAGGGGCTGGGCGGTGAGGCTGAGGCTGTCCGGGCGCAGGCTGCCGCCAAACATCAGGGTGATCAGCGCCAGGCCCAGCAGGGCAACCATGCCGCCCACAAGGGCGGCGTACTCTGACAGCGCCGCGTGCGCGCGGGTGAGGGCCCGCCCCTGGGGCGCGCCCGTGACAAAACGCACCACGTCGCGCATGTCCTTCTCCAGGGTGTCCAGCGCCCGCGCGGCCATGGTGACCCCGGAGATGCACAGCGCCAGCGCCGCGTAGCTGAAGCCCGTCGGCTGGCGCAGCGCGTGCAGCAGGAAGCTGGCCAGGCTCAGCAGCCACAGCAGCAGCCCCAGCAGCAGGGTGGACGAGGGCGCCAGCTTCTGGCGAAACAGCGGCCGGGTCAGCAGCAGCCCGGTCAGCCAGCGGGAGAGCAGCGCGCACACAAAGGCGATGAGCAGGCTGGAGAACAAGCCCAGTGCGGTGGTGCCGATGTAGGTGTAGATGAGGATGGTGGTCACCTGCAGGGCGGTGATGGTGATCATCATCACCGCCCGGAAGACGCGGTAGGCGTTCACCTGGGCCAGGCTTTCACCCTCCAGCAGCTGCTTCCAGCTGTGCCCCGCGGCCCCCGCCTGGGCAGGCTGGGGCGCGCCCTTCAGGGTGAGGATGCGGAAGACGCAGCACAGCGCGTAGCCCCCCAGCAGGTACCAGGCTGTCTGGGTGGGCTGGCTGAGGAACAGGAGCAGGGCGGCCACGCCGCAGGTGAGCAGCATCATCTCCGCGATGCGCACGTACCGCCGGGTGACCACGAGCCCGCTTCTGTGCCCGGCGCGGTAGATGCGCCCGGCCAGCTCGCTCATCAGCAGCAGCAGGCAGCTCAGCGCAAACACCAGCCACAGGCGGTGCAGGTCCACCGCCAGGGGGTACACCAGCAGGATGCCCAGGGCCACCAGGGCGGACAGCCCGCCCAGCAGCAGCCCGCCCCGGCGCAGCGCCGGGGGCAGGTGGCGGTAGTCCCCCTGCATCGCCAGGCGGGAGAACAGGACGGTGACCTGCCCTATCATGTACAGCGCGCCGCCCAGCACCGGGCGGCTCAGGATGGCGGTGGACGCCAGCATGCAATACAGGTAGGGAAACAGGTGGTCAAGGGAGGCAAAGCCGGGCAGGCCGCCCCCCTGCCTTGCCTCTCCAGTCGCGCGCGCGCTGCCGGCCATGATGACACCTCCAGATCAGACACCCCCAGTATATCACGCCCGGGCCTCCTGCCAAAGGGCGGACGTTTTACGAACTAATTTTCATTAATGATTAAAATTGTTCGTAAAAATGGGTGACAGGCGGGCGCCCGCGTGCTATATTGCTGCTGGAACACCGGCACCCTGGCAAGCCGGACAAAGGGGAGGACACATGGACAGTTTCTTCAAACTCAGGCAGCACGGCACCAAGGTCTCCACGGAAGTGTTTGCCGGCATCACCACCTTTTTCACCATGGCCTACATCATCGCGGTCAATCCCGCCATTTTGAGCCAGTCCGGAATGCCCTGGGGCGCGGTCTTCCTGGCCACCATCATCGCCGCCATCATCGGCACCCTGGTCATGGGGCTGTTCGCCAATGTGCCCTATGCCCAGGCCCCTGGCATGGGCCTGAATGCCTTCTTCGTGTTCACGGTGTGCTTCACCCTGGGCTTCACCTGGCAGCAGGCGCTGTCCATGGTGTTCCTGTGCGGGCTGATCAACATCCTGGTCACCGTGACCCGGGTGCGCAAGCACATCATCCGCGCCATCCCCAAGAGCCTGCAAAACGCCATCTCCGGCGGCATCGGCCTGTTCATCGCCTACATCGGCCTGCTGAACACGGGCCTGATCAACTTCGGCGCGGGCGTCCCCTCCATCCCGGCCATCAACCAGCCGGTGCTCTGGGTCTTCCTGATCGGGCTGGTGCTGATCATCGTGCTGAGCATCATGAAGGTCAAGGGCGCCATCCTGCTGTCCATCATCGCCACCGCCATCATCGGCATCCCCTTTGGCGTGACCCACATGGGGCAGAGCGTCAGCTTCAGCGAGGCCGCCGGCCAGCTGCCCCAGACCCTGGGCGTGATCTTCAGGGCGGAAGGCCTGCCCAGCCTCTTCACAGACCTGGGGCGCCTGCCCCTGGTGCTGATGACCATCTTCGCCTTCAGCCTGACGGACACCTTTGACACCATCGGCACCTTCATCGGCACCGGGCGGCGCAGCGGCATCTTCTCAGAGGCGGACGAACAGGCGATGGCGCAAAGCCGGGGCTTTTCCTCCAAGATGGACCGGGCGCTGTTCGCGGACGCCATCGCCACCTCCATCGGCGCGGTGTTTGGCACCAGCAACACCACCACCTATGTGGAATCCGCCTCCGGCATCGAGGCGGGCGGGCGCACCGGGCTGACCAGCGTGGTGGTGGCCCTGCTGTTTGCCCTTTCCGCCTTCCTGGCCGCCTTCGTGTCCGCCATCCCGGCCGCGGCCTCCGCGCCGGCGCTGGTGATGGTGGGCATCATGATGCTGTCCAGCTTCAAGGAAATCCAATGGGACAGCCTGGAGGAGGCGGTGCCCGCCTTCTTCGCGGGGCTGTTCATGGCGCTGTGCTATTCCATCTCCTACGGCATCGCCTTCGGCTTCTTCTTCTACTGCATCGTGAAGGTGTTCACCGGCAAGTACAGGGAGGTGCACCCCATCCTGTGGGTGTCCACCGCGCTGTTTATCCTGAACTTCGTGCTGCTGGCCGTCCTGTAAAAGAAACAACCAGCAAAAGGGGCTTCACCGCGAAGCCCCTTTTGCTGTGGTGCCAGCTGCATCAACCTGCCCCTCCGGCGGTATAATCCACCCGGACACTTTTTCCTGACCGATGGAGAACCGCGAAGAAGGTGAGCGCCGGTGACCAATATCATCATGCTGGGCCTGGTCAGCTTTTTCATGGACCTGAGCGCGGAGATGGTATACCCGCTGATTCCCCTGTACCTGAGCGCCGTCTTTGGCTCCACCCCTGCCCTGGTGGGGGTGGTGGAGGGCATCGCGGAGAGCACCGCCAGCCTGCTGAAGGTGTTTTCCGGCTACCTGACAGACAAGTACCAGCGCAAGAAGCCCCTTGCCTTCCTGGGCTACGCGGCCGGGCTGGTGTACAAGGTCGCGCTGCTGCTGTCCTCCTCCTGGACGGGCGTGCTGGCGGCCCGGGTGACTGACCGCCTGGGCAAGGGCATCCGCACCACCCCGCGGGACGTGATGGTGTCAGACAGCGCTGAGGAGGGCAACCTGGGCGGCGCCTTTGGCGTGCACAAGGCGCTGGACATGCTGGGCGCGGCCCTGGGCATCCTGCTGGCCTACCTGCTGCTGCGGGGCCTGGGCGGCGGCAGCGGCGCCTACAGGCGCATCTTCCTGCTGTCCATGGTGCCCGCGGCGCTGTCGCTGATGATGTTCCTGTTCATCAAGGAGAAACGCGTTGCGCGCGAAGCCAAAAAGCGCGAGCGCTTCTGGAAGCAGGCCAGGCTGCTTGACCGGCCGCTGAAGCTGTACCTGCTGATCGCGCTGCTGTTTACCCTGGGCAATTCCTCCAACACCTTCCTGCTGCTGCGAGCCAGGGCGGCCGGCTTTGACGACGTGAACGTCATCCTGCTGTACTTCCTCTACAACCTGAGCGCCTCCCTGCTGGCCATCCCCTTCGGGCGCCTCAGCGACCGCGTCGGCCGCAAGGCGCTGCTGCTGGGGGGCTATCTGGTGTTTTCACTGGTGTACTTCGGCTTCGCCTTCGCCAAGGAAGCCTGGCTGCTGGTCGCGCTGTTTGCCCTGTATGGCCTGTACACCGCCATGACCGCCGGGGTGGAGCGCGCGCTGATTGCCGAGATCTCCCCGCCCGCCCTCAAGGGCACCATGCTGGGCCTGCACGCCACCCTGGTGGGCGTTGCCCTGCTGCCGGCCAGCCTTGTGTTCGGCCTGCTGTGGACCAGCTTTGGCCCGCAGGTGCCCTTTGTGTTTGGCGCTTCCCTGGCCCTGCTCTCCGCCCTGCCGCTGCTGATGTTCTTCAAGCCCGCTGGCAAGCCCGCACAGCCTTGACCAAAGCCGCCGGCTTGGCTACACTGGCATCAGCACAAGCAGGAGGCGCCCATGACAGCGGTTGAAGCCTATATCGCGGGCTGCCCGCAGGAGCATCAGGACAAGTTGACCGCGCTGCGCGGCCTGATCCTGGCCGCCCGGCCGGACCTGAAGGAGAAGCTGGCCTGGGGCATGCCCACCTTTCACCTGAACAAGAACGTGATCCACTTCGCGCTGCACAAGGCGCACATCGGCATTTACCCGGGCGCGGCGGCCATCGCCGCCTTTTCGGAGCGCCTCACGCCCTACAAGTTTAGCAAGGGCGCCTTCCAGCTGCCCCTCACCCAGCCGCTGCCGGAGCAATTGATGGCCGACCTGACCCGCTGGTGCGCGGAGCAGGCCAGCCTGTGAGCGGGCGCGTGTACGCCTTTGAGGCGGTCATCCAGAAGGTGCCGGACATGGACGCCGCCTACGTGGCCTTTCCCCATGACGCGCGGGCGGCATTTGGCAAGGGCAGGGTGAAGGTGCTGGCCACCTTTGACGGCCACCCCTACCGGGGGTTGCTGGTGAACATGGGCACCGGAGGCCACATCATTGGCATCCGCAAGGAGATCCGCGCGGCCATTGGCAAACAGCCCGGGGACAGCGTGCGGGTCACCATCCAGGAGGACCTGGGCAGATCAAGCGCTTGAGGAGGCACAACCACATGCAAGACATCCGCGTGACCGTCTGGAACGAATACCTGCACGAAACCCGGCATGAGGCCATCCGGCAGATTTACCCCGAGGGCATCCACGGGTGCATCGCCGCCTTCCTGCGTCAGGACGGCCTGAGCGTGCGCACCGCCACCCTGCGCGAGGCGGAGCACGGCCTCACCCAGGCGGTGCTGGAGGAAACCGACGTGCTGGTGTGGTGGGGCCACATGGCCCACCAGGAGGTGGTCGACGAGGTGGTGGAGCGCGTCTACCGCCGTGTGATGGACGGCATGGGGCTGATTGTGCTGCACTCAGGGCATGCCAGCAAGATCTTCATGAAGCTGTGCGGCACCAACAGCGACCAGCTCAAGTGGCGCGAGGCAGCGGAGAAGGAGATCCTCTGGCTGATGGACCCGGCCCACCCCATCGCGCAGGGCGTGCCCGACCACATCCTGCTGCCGCATGAGGAGATGTACGGGGAGACCTTCATCATCCCCAAGCCCGATGACCTGCTGTTCCTGTCCTGGTTTGAGGGCGGGGAGGTGTTCCGCTCAGGCGTCACCTACACCCGCGGGCTGGGCAAGATTTTCTATTTCCGCCCGGGGCACGAGACCTTCCCCACCTACCACCACAAGGACATCCAGCGGGTCATCCGCAACGCGGTGCGCTGGGCGGCCCCCGGCCCCGCCATGGCCAGGGCGCGCCTGGGCCAGGTGAAGGAGCCGCTGATGCCGCTGAGTGAGCAGCGGGAAAACACCCTGGAGCAGCTGAACAGGACCTGAGCCTGGCAGCGCCAACCCAGGGCGATATAAGAACCGCACCCCCGCTGTCGGCTTTCGTCCAACCCAGGGGGTGCGGTTCTCTTGCGCGGCCGGGGGCTTGTTGCCTGGTTTCCCAGCCACGGGAGGCCGGGCGGCTGCCTACTTCAGCGTGCGTACGCTCCGGTACGCCGAAAGCGGCCCCAGGACACTCGTGGTGCCCACCTTCTTGAAGGGCTGGACTTTAAAGAAGTAGGCGGTGTTGGGGCTCAGGCCTGTTACGGTCAGGGAGGTGCCGTACACGTTCTTGACCAGGCTGTAGGTGCCACCCGCGGTGCGGCTGCGCAGCAATTTGTAGCCGGTGGCACCGGACACGGCGGCCCAGCCCAGGGTCACCCGGTCACGGCCCAGGGCACTCACCCTGGAGATGGAGGTCTTGCCCAGGGCGATGCCCAAAACAGGGCTGCTGGGCAGGCTGGAGGGGTGGTAGGTGGTGTACCCGGGCCGTTTGACCATGGCCTGTACCTTGTAGTAATACGTCACCCCGGG
>JAAYEI010000070.1 GCA_012728815.1 Clostridiales bacterium | reverse complement strand
GGGGAAGGTGCGCGTCATCCTGCACAGCGACTGCAACAGCTTTTACGCCTCGGTGGAGGCGGCGGAGAACCTGAGCCTGCGCGGGCAGCCCATGGCGGTCTGCGGCGACCCGGCCCTGCGCCACGGCATCATCCTGGCCAAATCTGCCCAGGCCAAGAGATGCGGTGTCATCACCGGGGAGGCCATCTGGCAGGCCCGGCAGAAATGTCCCGGGCTGGTGCTCATCCCGGCTGACCAGCGCAAATACCTGCTGTACTCGCGCAAAATGCGCGAGGTGTACAGGCGCTACACCCACCTGGTGGAGCCCTTCGGCCTGGACGAGAGCTGGCTGGATGTGAGCGGGCACCATCTAAGCGGGGAGGAGATCGCCGCGCAGATTCGCAACGCCGCCCGGGAGGAGCTGGGCATCACCGTATCCGTGGGGGTGAGCTACAACAAGGTGTTCGCCAAGCTGGGTTCGGACATGCGCAAGCCCGATGCCACCACCGTCATCACCCCGGGCAACTACCGCGACAAGGTGTGGCCGCTGCCGGTGGATGATTTGCTGTACGTGGGCCGCGCCACCCGGCGGCGCCTGGCCGGGCTGAACCTGCACACCATTGGCGACCTGGCCCAGGCGCCGGACGGCCTGATCCAGGGCCTGCTGGGCAAAAACGGGCAGACGCTGCAGCGCTTCGCCCGCGGGCAGGACGACAGCCCGGTGCTGTGCCCCGAGGAAGCGGAGGAGATCAAGTCCGTCGGCAACTCCACCACCACCCCCCATGATGTGTGCACGGAGCTTGAGGCCAAGGCGGTGCTCTACCTGCTGGCCGACAGCGTGGCCGCCCGGCTGCGCGCCCACCAGTTTGCCTGCAACACGGTGTCCGTCTGGATGCGCGACAGCCAGCTCAACAGCATCAACCGCCAGCGCCGCCTGCCCCGGCCCAGCGACACCGGGGCGGACATCGCCCGGATGGCCCTGGCGCTGCTGCGGGAACACTACACCTGGGCGCTGCCGCTGCGCTCCCTGGGGGTGTGCGCCAGCGACCTGGACAGCACAGGCCACATGGTGCAGCTGCCGCTGTGGACACCGCCCCGGGCGAGGAGGGAGCGCGAGCTGGAAGGCGCGCTGGATGGGATCCGCGCACGCTGGGGACACAACGCCATCCGCCGGGGCCTGCTGCTGTGCGGGGAGGCCACCAGCCAGCTCAATCCCGTGGATGACCACGCGCTGCAGCCCCTGGGCGCCATGCGGGGAAGGGGGTAAAATATGTCGAAGGTCTATGTGCGCGTGCGCGCGCGGGCGGATGAGCGCGGCTGCGTCACCCCGGAGGGCTTCGCGCTGGGAGACAGGGACCTGATGATTGACCAGGTGCTGGAGCACCGGGAGGCCCGCCAGACCAAGCGGGGCGGCCGGGGCACCCGCTACCTGGTGCGCGCGGGCGGTTGGCAGGGCTACCTCTACCGGGATGAGGAGCGGCGCTGGTACCTGGAGGAGGATGAGCATGTGCGGCAAATATCACGTCTCCACGGAGGATGAGAACCTCAGCTTCCGTGAGGCCATCCACCAGCTGATGCTGGAACACCCGGAGCTGCAGATCCAGCTGGGCGATGTGCTGCCCAGCCAGATTGCCCCGGTGTACACAAGAGAGGGCCTGGCGCCCGGGCGCTTTGGGCACAGGGCGCCCTTCCTCAAGCGCCTGCTGATCAACGCCCGCAGCGAAACCGCGCACCAAAGCCCCCTGTTTGCCCCCCTGCTGCGGGCCAGCCGGGTGCTGGTGCCGGCGCTGGGGTTTTATGAGTGGTCGCCGCAAAAGCAGCCCTTCCTCTTTGGCCGGGCGCGGGGCAAGCCGCTGCAGATGGCGGGGCTGATCTTCCCCGGCCAGCCGGTGGGCGAATTTGTCATCCTCACCCGCGACGCGGTGGGCGCCCCGGCACAGGTTCACCCGCGCATGCCGGTCATCTTTGAAAGCGCCGAGCTGCAGCAGGCCTGGCTGCACCAGGACAACCTGGCCCGGGACTTGCTGGCGTTGGAGGACCACACGCCCTATGCCGTGCTGGACCTGGCAGGCTGAAGGCGCCCCAGGCTGTCAATAAAGTGGTACTTGGAAGGAAGGGGTGGGCGGCACCCTGGGCTGCCATCCCCGGCAGCGGCGCCACAGGAGTGGGCACAAGCGCAACCCATCCGCGAAAACCTGCCGGCTGTGGGCGGTGGCGGACAGACAGAAATAACCCTCAGGCCTTTAAAAATGCCGAGGTACCCCGGTAGAGCAGCGTGTGGGTGAGCTGGGCCAACTGCTCGGGCGTCTCATGGAAATCGTGGGTGATCCATCGCTCAATCACGCCGATGTTGGTATAGGTGGAGAAGGTGTAGATGTAGGCCAGCGTCTCCTCATCCAGGTGTGAAAACTGCCGCCTCCACTCCGAAATGGCTTGGTCACGGTAGATGTTGCTCACCTTCTTCATGAACTCCTTGTCCCCAAACTT
Source organism: Clostridiales bacterium (assembly GCA_012728815.1). GTDB lineage: Bacteria > Bacillota > Clostridia > Christensenellales > Aristaeellaceae > UBA6115. The sequence continues at coordinate 1,398 of JAAYEI010000070.1, read as the reverse complement.
GCCAAATACCACCCGGGCCAGGTCGCGGTTCTTGTAGATGGTTTCATAGATGCGCCGCAGCAGGTCGGTACCGGGCAGGGGGTGGGGGTTGCTGGAAGCCAGCTCCAGCAATTCGCCATACAGCTCGTCCTCAATCTGCTCCATCAGGTCATAGACATCCTTGTAGTACAAATAAAAGGTGCTGCGGTTGATGTCGGCCTTCTCGCACACGCTGGATACCGAAATTTTGTTCAGCGGCTTGTCCGCCAGCTGGGCCAGCAGGCTTTCCCGCAGGGCCTGGCGGGTGTAGCGGACGCGGCGGTTTTCTTTTTTCTGGACAGTTTTGCTCATCATGTCTCCCTTCGGACGCCTGGAAATAATCTGCCAAATACTGGACATTTATAATTACAGTGTCGCTTGCTGGATATATTGTTGTATTTTAAACTGTAGGTGGAGGGGCTGTCAACGGCATTTGATATCCTACGGACCAAAGGAGGAACCCATGTACCTGCTGACCGGCGCGGCTGGTTTTCTGGGGCAGCATGTGGCCAGGGCGCTCAGCGAGCGCGGCCTGAGCCTACGCGCCCTGGTGCTGCCTGGCGACCCGCTGGCGGGTTTGCTGCCCCAGGGGGTAGCGGTCTATCAGGGGGACCTGCTAAGCGACGCGGACCTGGACCGCTTTTTTGCAGGCGCGGGCCCTGGGGACACCCTCATCCACTGCGCCAGCCTGATCACCATGAGCATGGAGCGGGAGGACAAGGTGACCCGCGTCAATGTGGACGGCACCCTCAATCTGGTGGAGCGCTGCCTGAAAACAGGCGCGCGCATGCTGCATGTGACCTCGGTGCATGCCATTGAGGAGGCGCCTCACGGCCAGGTGATGCGCGAGCCGCAGCGCCTGGACCCGGAACCCCTGGTAGGCTGGTATGCCAAAACCAAGGCCATGGCCGCCCGGTTGGTGATGACCGCCAGGGAGCAGCAGGGCCTGCAGGCCAGCATTGTTTACCCGGCTGGCCTGGCCGGTCCCGGGGACCATGCCGGCGGCAACCTCACCCAGATGTTTTATGATTACCAGTCCGGCGCGCTCACCCTGGGCGTGGCCGGCGGCTACAATTTTGCCGATGTGCGGGACGTGGCCCAGGCCATCGCCACCCTGGCCCAGACAGAGGCGCTGGGGGAGGACTATGTGCTCAGCGGCGAGTACATCAGCATCGTGGACATCCTGGGCGAGTTTTCCAGGGTGACAGGCCGCCCCCCGGTGACCCGCCTGGTGCCGCGCTGGCTGGCGCGGGCCTTCCTGCCGCTGATACGCCTGATGTACAAAATCCGCCGGGTCAAGCCGGTGTTCAGCGCCTATTCCCTCTACACCGTGCAGGCCAACTGCCTTTTTGACCATGCCAAGGCCAGCGCTGACCTGGG
>JAAYEI010000069.1 GCA_012728815.1 Clostridiales bacterium | reverse complement strand
TGTGCGATGAGGCCACCAGCGCCCTGGACCCGATGACCACCCAATCCATCCTGGACCTGCTGCAGGACATCAACCGCCGCCTTGGCATCACCATCCTGCTGATCACCCACGAGATGGCGGTCATCCGGCAGATTTGCCACCGGGTGGCCATCCTGGACGGGGGCCGGGTGGTGGAGGAGGGCGACGTGGACAGCGTGTTCCGCAACACCCGCTCAGAGGCGGGTAAGCGGCTGTTTGGCGTGCTGCCCCAGCAGGCCTCCGAGGACCCGGACACCCCCTCCCTGCGCATCGTTTTTGACGGCGCGGCGGCCGAAAAGCCCGTCATCAGCAAGCTTTCGCAGCAAACCGGTGTGTTTGTCAACATCCTTTCTGCCAACATGAACCATCTGCAAGGCAAGACCTACGGGCAGATGATCATTGAAAAACCGCGGGACCCCGCGGAGAACGCCGCTGTCATCGCCTACCTGGAAGGCCAGGGGCTGACAGTGAGGGAGGTGAATACACCATGAGCTGGGCACAACTATGGCCGCTGATCCTGGAAGGCACATGGGACACACTGTACATGACCATCCCCGCCACCATACTGTCCTACCTCATCGGGATGCCCCTGGGCCTGCTGCTGGTCATCACCGCGAGCGATGGCATCCGGCCAAAGCCCGCCTTCCATTCAGCCCTGGGGGTGGTGATCAACTTCCTGCGCTCCATTCCCTTCATCATCCTGCTGGCCATGCTGTTTCCGGTCACCAGGCTGGTGATGGGCCGGGCCATCGGCACCACCGCCATCATCTTCCCGCTGATCATCAGCGCCTTTCCCTACGTTGCCAGGATGGTGGAAGGGTCCATCCTCGAGGTGGACCGCGGGGTGATTGAGGCGGCCCAGTCCCTGGGCTCCACGGACTGGCAGCTGATTGCCAAGGTGATGATCCCGGAGGCCCTGCCCTCCCTGCTCAACGGCGCCGCCATCGTCACGGTCACCATCCTGGGGTACACCGCCATGGCCAGCGCCGCCGGGGGTGGCGGGCTGGGCGCCATCGCCATCACCAAGGGGCTTAACCTGCGCAAGATGGATGTGATGTATGCCGCGGCCATCGCCCTGGTCATCCTGGTCCAGGTTATCACCATCGCCGGCAACAGGCTCACCAAGAAAATCGACCATCGTAAGCGCTGATCGCGCAAATTGAAAGGAGCACCCCATGAAAAAACTGTTCATCCTGGTTCTGGTCGCCGCCTTGCTGCTCACCTCCCTGACCGCCCTCGCCGAAAACCGCAAGGTTGTCATTGGCGCCACCCCCAGCCCGCACGTGCTGGTGCTGGAGCAGGTCGTTGACGACCTGAAGGCCCTGGGTTTTGACCTGGAAATCCTCACCTTCACCGAGTACCCCCTGCCCAACCCCGCCACCGCCGCGGGCGAGCTGGATGCCAACTACTTCCAGCACCTGCCCTACCTCAACGCCTACAACGGCAGCGTGCCCGAGGCGGAGCAGCTGGTGGCCGCCATCCCGGTCCATTACGAGCCCTATGGCCTGTACGCCGGGCAGAAGGACAGCCTGGACGCGCTGGAGGACGGTGACAGCATCGCCGTTACCAACGACCCCTCCAACGAAACCCGTGCCCTGCTTTTGCTGCAGGATGCCGGCCTGATCACCCTGCCGGAGGATGTCACCCAAGACAGCCAGCTCACGGCCCTGGACATCGTGGACAACCCCAAGAACCTGCAGATTGTGGAGCTCAACGCCGAGCTGATTCCCGCCTCCCTGGGTGACGTGGCCTTTGCCGTCATCAATGGCAACTTCGCCATCGGCGCGGGGCTCAGCCCCGCCAGGGACGCCCTTTTCCTGGAACCCACGGACGGCGAGGCCGGCAAGACCTATACCAACTATGTGGTGGTGCGTGCGGAGGATGCCGAGGCTGACTTTGTTGAGGCCCTGCGCAGCGTTCTGTACACTGCCAAGGTGCGCGACTACATCCTGAACAACCCGGATTTCGCTGGTGGCGTCATCCCCACCTTTGAAGTGGCCGAGTAATCCGCCCGCTGACACGAAGCCCGGAGGGGGAGCGCCCCCTCCGGGCCTTTTCATGCCCGTGATTGACAAGGCCGCCGGCCGTTCCTATAATGCTGACAGGACGCTGAAGGGAAGGTGCGGCCGGCGCGTTCGCAGAGAGGGGGGCCCAGGCTGCAAGCCACCCAACACAGCCCGCCGCGTGACACCCCGGAGTCCCCTGTGAGAACAGGCGTTTTCCGCGTTAAGGAGCTTGAGTGGCACTTCGGTGCAAGCAGGGTGGCAACGCGATGAATCGTCCCGCGCAGACAGCGTGGGCGCGTTTTTTTAGGAGGAAGGATGGACATTCAAAACCCCAAGGGAACCCGGGACATGCTCCCAGGGGAGAGCCAGCTGTGGCAGTGGATTGAGCAGACCATGCGCGAAGAGGCCGCCCTGGCCGGGTACCAGGAGGTGCGCACCCCGGTGTTTGAGCACACCGAACTTTTTGAGCGCGGCGTGGGGGACACCACCGACATCGTGCAAAAGGAAATGTACACCTTCCTGGACAAGGGCGGGCGCTCCATCACCCTGAAGCCGGAGGGCACCGCGGGCGCTGTGCGCGCGCTGGTGCAGCACAAGCTGTACGCTGAGCCGCTGCCGGTGAAGATGTACTACCTGAACAACCCCATATTTCGCTATGAGAACCCCCAGCACGGGCGCCTGCGCGAGCACCATCAGTTTGGCATGGAATGCTTTGGGGTGAAGGGCCCCACCGCGGATGCCGAGGTCATCCTGACGGTGCTGCGCATCCTGCAGCGCCTGGGCATGCGGGATTTGTCCGTCAAGATCAATTCCATTGGCTGCCCGGCGTGCCGCCCCGGGTACCACACCGCGCTGCGCGCCCACCTGCAGTCGCATTACGAGGGCCTGTGCGCCCAGTGCAAGGACCGCTTTGAGCGCAACCCCCTGCGCGTGCTGGACTGCAAGCAGCAGGGCTGCCAGGCCATCGTGGCGGGCGCGCCCAGCATCCTGGAGTATCTGTGCGGGGAATGCCAGCAGCACTTTGATGGCCTGCAGGCGCTGCTGCGGGCCCGGGGCATTGGCTACAAGGTGGACCCGGGCATCGTGCGCGGGCTGGATTATTACACCAAGACCGTATTTGAGGTAGTCATGCAAAGCCCCCGCGGCGAGCTGGCCCTGTGTGGCGGCGGGCGCTATGACGGCCTGGTGGAAGAGGTTGGCGGGCCGTCGCTGCCCGGGGTAGGCTTTGGCATTGGCACGGAGCGCATCATCCTGGAGCTGAACAACCAGGGCATCGCGCCGCCCCAGGCGCCTGTGACCCAGGTCTATGTCGCAAGCCTCGGGGAGGAGGGGCGGCAGCCCGCCTTTCAGCTGTGCATGGACCTGCGCGCCCTGGGCGTGCGGGCGGATTGGGACCACATGGACAGAAGCCTCAAGGCCCAGTTCCGCTTCGCGGACAAGCAGGGTGTCAGCATCATCGCCATTTTAGGCGGGGATGAACTGCAGCGGGGCAGCGTGCAGGTCAAACGCATGGCGGATGGCCAGCAGGCAGAGCACCCCCTTGAGGGGGTAGCTGCCACCATCGCCGCGATGCTGAAGTAAGAACAGGACAATCAGAGTTTTGGAGGGACATATGGCACAACTGTTGGGCGACTGGAAACGCGACCGCCGCTGCGCGGAGCTGGGGCTTGAGGATGTGGGCCAGGCTTTTACCCTGATGGGCTGGGTGGACCGGGTGCGCAACATGGGCGGGCTGCTCTTTGTGTGGCTGCGCGACCGCAGCGGCATCATTCAGCTGGTGTGTGACGAGCGCCACCTGGACCAGGCCACCTACCAGCAGGCTGAGCGCCTGCGGCAGGAATATGTGCTGGCGGTGCGCGGCACGGTGACCAGGCGCGAAGCGGGGGCTGTCAACGACAAGCTCAGGACCGGCGCCATCGAGTTGCAGGTCAAAGAGCTGAAGCTCCTCAACGAGGCGGCCACCCCGCCCATCTACACCGATGACGGCGTGGAGGAAAACGAGGCTGTGCGGCTCAAGTACCGCTATTTGGACCTGCGCCGCCCCAGCATGCAGCGCATGCTGCAGCTGCGCTCCAAGACGGTGAACGCCATCCGCGGCCACATGATTGCCGAGGGCTTTGTGGAGGTGGAAACCCCCATCATGACCAAGTCCACCCCCGAAGGCGCGCGGGATTTCCTGGTGCCCAGCCGCCTGCACCCGGGCAAGTTCTACGCCCTGCCCCAAAGCCCGCAGATTTACAAGCAGCTGCTGATGCTTTCAGGCCTGGACCGCTATTTTCAGTTTGCCAAGTGCTTCCGGGACGAGGACAGCCGGGCTGACCGCCAGCCGGAGTTCACCCAGCTGGACCTGGAGATGAGCTTTGTGAACCCTGCGGACGTGCAGGCTGTGGTGGAGGGGGCGTTCGCCGCGGTCTTTGACCAGGTCAAAGGCCGTCCGCTGCCCCTGCCCCTGCCCAGGATGACCTGGCAGGAAGCCATGGACAGCTATGGCAGCGACAAGCCGGACCTGCGCTTTGACATGAAGATCTCCCAGCTGAGCGACTGGGCGCAGGGCTGCGGCTTCTCCATCTTTGAACGCGCGGTGGACAGCGGCGGCATCGTCTGCGCCCTCAAGGCGCCTGGCGCCGCGGCCGCACTGTCACGCAAGGAAATGGACGCCCTGGGCGAATACGTGAAAACATACCATGTGAAGGGCCTGGCCTGGCTGGCCCTCAACCAGGACGGCAGCCAGCGGTCCAGCTTCGCCAAGTTCATCACGGATGACAAGATGGGGCAGTTGCTGCAGCGTATGGACGTCCAGCCGGGCGACGCCCTCTTTATGATTGCCGACAAAAAGCCCACCGCGCTGGTGGCCATGGGGCAATTGCGCGTAAAACTGGGCTATCAGCTGGGCCTGGTGGACGAGGGCCGGGATGAGCTGCTCTGGGTGACCGAGTTCCCCCTGCTTGAGTGGAATGAGGAGGCGCAGCGCTTTACCGCGGCCCACCATCCCTTCACCAGCCCCATGGAGGAGGACTTCCACCTGATGGAAGAGCACCCTGAACAGGTGCGCGCTAAAGCCTACGACCTGGTGTACAACGGGGTGGAGATGGGTTCGGGCTCCATCCGCATCCACTCCTCTGACCTGCAGGAGCGCATGTTCCGCTTGCTGGGCTTTACCCATGAGGAGGCCTGGGAGCGCTTCGGCTTCCTGCTGGAAGCCTTCAAGTACGGCACCCCGCCCCATGGCGGCTTTGCCTTTGGCATTGACCGGCTGATGATGCTGCTGATTGGCACTGACAGCCTGCGGGATGTGATTGCCTTCCCCAAGGTGCAAAACGCCTCCTGCCTGATGATGGAGACGCCTTCCACCGTCAGCGAGGAGCAGCTGCGCCAGCTGCACCTCAAGCTCCTGTAAGGCATTTCCCCTGAAAGGCCATGTGCCCGAGGGTTTTCGCCATTTGAACCTTCTGTGAACGATGACCGCAGTTTGCGCGCTTTGACCGTTGGTGAGCCCGCAAACCCCCGCGGGCGCGTTTCCCCCAACCTGATGCCGCCCCGCGCTGTGCGCAACCACCCGGGAGGGCCATTCTGGTTGTAAACATGCCCTGTTTTTGTTATACTTGGCGTGAATCCTCAAGGAGGTGTCAACATGGCCCAGAAGAAAGACAATCTGCCTGTCAATACCGAGGCGGTCATCCCTGGCGGCGGCACGATTACCTACGCGAATGAAGTCATCGCCATCATCTCAGGCATCGCCGCCAGCGAAATCGAAGGCATCGCGGGCATGGTCACAGCCGGCGGCCTGGGGGAGATCATCAGCAAAAACCGCAACATCACCCGCGGCGTCAAGGTGGAGGTGGGCACGGAGGAGGTGTCCGTGGACCTGTACACCATCATCGAATATGGCCAGCCCATACAGAAGGTGGCCTCCGAGGTGCAGGAAAACGTACGAAAATCCATCGAGTCCATGACCGGCCTCCGTGTGGTGCGGGTGGACATCCATGTGCAGGGCGTCAGCTTTGAAAAGGACAAGCAGGAGGCGCAGAGCCGCCTGGAGGCTGCCAACATCCAGCACATCGCCGCGACTGGCCAGGACAAGAAGCCCAGGAAGGCGGCCAAGCAGCCGGAAGCCAAGCCGGATGAGCCGGATGCCAGGGAAAATGGGCAGCCGGCAGCGGATGTGCCAGCCGACAAGGCGGCGTCCCCCCAGGCGGAGGCGGAGGCCGCAGCCGAAGAGGCCGCGCCTGCTGAACAGCCGCCCGCGGAAGAACCCGCCAAGGCCAAAACCCGTCAGCGCAAGCCGGCCACCCCGCCAAAGCGCGGCGGCAAGGCCTGAGCCCATCCCATGCGCTTGAAGCTTGCCCACCGCCTGATCCTGTACATCGGCTCCCTGCTGATGGTGTTCTTTGGTGTGGCGGTCTTTTTTTTCAGCCTGCGCTTTAACCAGCTGATGATCCGGGAGGAGGGCGTGCCCTTTTTCAGCCTGGCGCGCCTGGGCCTGCTGACCGGCGCCGCGCTGACCATTGCCTTTGGCGTGTTTTGCGTGACCCTGCCCCACCGCATGAAGCAGGGCAGGACCGAGTTTGTCACCCAGAAAACCCAGTCGGGAGAGCTGAAAATCAGCGTGCAGGCGATTGAATCCATCGTTCACAAAAGCCTGTCCGAGCATGAGGAGATCAAGCTGCGCCAGCTGAAGGTCACCAACACCCGCGCGGGCATTGAGGTGGATGTCAAGGCCGCCCTGGCCGGCAACATCAACATCCCCCTGGCGGTCAACGCCATTCAGAAGTATATCCGCCACAGCCTGTCCACCACCCTGAGCATCGATGCCAGGGAGGTGCGCGTGATTGTCGTCAGCGCGGACATCCAGGCCAAGGACTCGCCCTACCTGATTCCCAAAACAGCGCTGGACATGCCGAAAAAGGAAGCGAAGGCTGAGGCCACGCGACCAGATCAACATCAATAAGAAAGGGAACATATGGAAAAGTTGAACGATCGCGTGAAGAACGCCTTCAAACCGGGAACCCCCTCAGCCAAGCTGTCCTTTGGCCTGCTGTTCTTTTTCCTCGCGCTGCTGATTGTGGTGTTTGGCTTCTGGAAGGCGCTGTTTGTGCTGGCGGTCACCCTGATGGGCGTGTTCATCGGCTCAGCGGAAACGCTGGGCAAGGCCACCGCCAAGCTGATTGACAAGATCTACCCCGAGAAGAACCGCAAGGTGGTCTACACCCAGGAGGACCTGGAGAAGGTCCGCAAGGCGGCCGAAGCCAACCGGGAAGCCCAGCAGAAGGCTGAGGAAGCAAAGGAACAGGAGTAGCATGTCACTTCACGCGGCCCGCAGGCTGGCTCTGCAGATGATTTTTGCCCGGATGTTCGGGGCGGAGGACAGCACCAGCGTGCTGGAGGAACTGGAGGACTACCCAAGCCTGGAGGCCGCGGGCGATTTTGTGACCGCGGCCCTGGACGCCACCCGCCTGCACGAGGCGGAGTACAACCAGATTATTCAGCAATACAGCCCCAGCCGGGCGCTGGAGCGCATCCCGGTGCTGGACCGCGCCATCCTGCACCTGTCCTTCCACGAGCTTTCAAGCAAGGAGGCGCCTGCCTCCGTGGTCATCAACGAAGCGGTGGAGCTGGCCAAGCGCTACGGGGATGAGTCCGACGGTCGCTTCATCAACGGCGTGCTGGGCAACTATGTGCGCGCGCAGGTGTCCCAGGGCCATGAATAGGCGCGCGGGCCAGTTGGCGCGCTGTGCTGCCTGATTTTTAACGGCCTGTTCAACATGGCCGTTTCATTGTGCCAGGGGGTACACTATCACCAGGGATTCCATCATCACCACAAAGGAGAACGAGCATGGCGATTATTTTAAGCGGCAAGGAACTGTCTGAAAAGCTGACCCAGGAGCAAAAGCAGCGCGTGGTGGAGCTGGCGCGGGAGGGCATTCACCCGGGCCTGGCCGTGGTGCTGGTGGGCGAGGACTCCGCCAGCCAGATTTATGTGCGCAACAAGGGCAAGGCCTGTGAAACCATCGGCATTCATTCAGAGACCATCCGCCTGGACGGCAACTGCACCCAGCAGGAGCTGGAGGACACCATCAACCGGCTGAACCAGGATGACAAAATCAGCGGCATTCTGGTGCAGCTGCCCCTGCCCCGCCACCTGGATGAGGAGAAGGCGCTGGCCTGCGTGCTGCCGGAAAAGGATGTGGATGGCTTCCACCTGATCAACGCCGGCAAGCTGTTCACCGGGCAGGAGGGCGTCATCGCCTGCACGCCCAAGGGCGTGCTGTACATGCTCAAGCACGCGGGGATTGACCTGAAGGGCAAGGAGGCGGTCATCATCGGCCGTTCCAACATCGTGGGCAAGCCCGCGGCCATGCTGCTGCTGCAGGAGCACTGCACCGTCACCATCTGCCACTCCCGCACCAAGAACCTGGCCGAGCACACCCGCCGGGCCGACATCCTGGTGGCTGCCATCGGCAGGGCCAATTTTGTCACCGCCGACATGGTCAAGCCCGGCGCGGTGGTGATTGATGTGGGCATCAACCGGGTGGATGGCAAGGTGGTGGGGGATGTGGACTATGAGGCGGTGGAGAAGGTGGCCGGCTACATCACCCCGGTGCCCGGCGGCGTCGGCAAGATGACCATCAGCATGCTGATGGAGAACACCCTGGAAGCCGCATGCGCCCAGGCACGCTAAGCGTCAGCGAGCTCAACGAGTATGTGCGCCGCTCGCTTGCGGGCGACCCCATGCTGCAGGGCATCGCCATCATCGGGGAAATCAGCAACTTCAAACGGCACACCTCCGGGCACCTGTACTTCACCTTAAGGGACGAGGCCAGCCGCATCAGCTGCGTCATGTTCCGCCAGCACGCCCAGCTGCTGCGCTTTCAGCCGCAGGACGGCATGCGGGTGCAGCTTAGCGGGGCCGTCGGTCTGTACATGGCGACAGGCAGCTACCAGTTCTATGGGGAAGCCATGATGGCTGAGGGCGCGGGCGCCCTGTACGAGTTGTTTGTAAAAACGCGGGAGCGCCTGCAGAAGGAGGGCCTGTTTGACGCCAGCCTGAAACGGCCCCTGCCCCTGCTGCCCAAGGGGCTTGGGATTGTCACCTCAGGTGGCGGCGCGGTGTTGCATGATATCCTGACGGTGGCCAGGCGGCGCTTTCCCGCACTGCCGCTCTTTCTGCGCGCGGCCCAGGTGCAAGGCAGCGGCGCCGCGGCCGACTTGACGCGCGCCCTGGCGGAAATTGCCGCCCTGGACCAGGTGGAAGTCATCATCATCGGCCGCGGGGGCGGCTCCATGGAGGACCTCTGGGCCTTCAACGAGGAGGAGCTGGTGCGTGCCGTGGTCGCCTGCAAGAAGCCGGTCATCTCCGCTGTGGGGCATGAAACCGACATCACCCTGACCGATTTCGCGGCCGATGTCCGTGCCCCCACGCCGTCCGCCGCGGCTGAACTGGCCGTGCCTGAGCGGGCGGAGCTGATCGCGCGGGTGGAGCGCCTGACCGCCCAGCTGCATGCCCAGGCAACCCTGGGTTTGGAGCAGGCCGGCGCGCGGCTGCAGGCCATGGAAGCCTGCTTGCAGCAGCACAGCCCGGTCAACCAGGTGCGCCTGTTTGCCCAGCGCCTGGCCGCGTTGGCCGGGCGGATGCACGTGGGCGCCGCGGCCGGCTTGCAGGCACTGTCCTCCCACGCCCGCTTGACCCTGGAACGCTTTGAGCTGTCTGGCCCGCGGCAAACCCTGCGCCGGGGCTATGTCATCGCGCTGCACGCGGGCCGTCCGGTGCAGCGGGTGGCCGAGGTGCAAGAGCGCATGACCCTGCAGTTTCAGGACGGCAAGGCCCACGTGAAGACCCTTGATGTGGAAAAGGAGCAAGCGCAATGAAGCAGGAAAACGAACCGCTTCGTTTTGAGGACAGGCTGGAGCAGCTGGAGCAGCTGACGGTAAAAATGGAGGAAGGCAAGCTGAGCCTTGAGGAGCTGCTCAAGGTGTACGAACAGGGCATTGCGCTGTCCACTGGCCTCAAACGGGATTTGGATGCCGCCCAGGCCACGCTCACCCAGCTGAAGGACGGGCAGCTCAAGCCGATTGAGGACAGTTGATGGATGATCATCAGCGGTACCAGCGCTACCAGCGCCTGGTGGAAGGCTGGCTGGAGCACGCCTTGCCGCTGCCTGACAGCCCCTGGCCGGCGCACGGGATGCCTGGGAAACTGGTGGAAGCGATGCGCTACAGCGTGCTGGGCGGCGGCAAGCGTCTGCGGCCTGTGCTGCTGCTGGCAGCCCATGAGTCCTGCGGCGGCCAGCCGGAGGATGCCCTGCCCTTTGCCGGGGCGGTGGAGCTGATCCACACCTACTCCCTGGTGCACGATGATTTGCCCGCCATGGATGATGACGATTTGCGCCGCGGCCGCCCCACCAGCCACAAGGTGTTTGGGGAGGCCATGGCCATTTTGGCGGGGGATGCCCTGCTCACATTGGCCTTTGAGTGGATGGCGGACAGCCCCCTGCCTGGCGCGCGGCGCGCGCTGGCTGAAATAGCCCGCCGCGCGGGCCCCACCGGCATGATCGCGGGCCAGGTGGGGGACATGCTGGCAACAGGCAGGGCTGCGGGGCCTGACATGGTGCGCTACATTCACACCCGGAAAACGGCGGACCTCATCACCGCGGCCATTCTGGCCGGCCTGCTGCTGGGCGGGGCGGAGCAGCCCGCGCTGGACACCGCGGCATCCTATGGCCTGCAGCTGGGCCTGGCCTTCCAGATGACCGACGACCTGCTGGACCTGGCGGGCGACCCGGACAAGCTGGGCAAAAATGTGCACCGTGACGGCCAGCTGGGCAAGCTGACCTGGCCCAGGGCGGTGGGGGTCAGCCAGGCCAGGCAGGATGTTCTTGTGGCCGTGGAACAGGCCGCGGCCCTGGCGGATGTCTTTCAGCAAAACGCCAGGTTTTTCAAGTCGCTTGCCTTATCAATCCCAAAGCGAGTAAAATGATGGGGTATCAAGATTTTGGGAGGTAGCCTTGCAGGCACTGATTGAACATGGCATTTTGCTCTGCGCGATGACCGCCTGGCTGATCGCGCAGGTGTTTAAAACCATCATTGACTGGCGCATCAACCGCAAGCTTAACCTGCGCAGGCTGTACAGCAACGGCGGCATGCCCAGCGCACACACCGCGGTGGTGGTGGCGCTGACGGTCATGATTGCCTTTCGCGAGGGGCTGGCCTCCACCGCCTTTGCCATTTCCTTCGCGCTGACGGGCATTGTCATCAATGATGCGGTGGGCGTGCGCTACCACACCGGCAAACAGAGCAAGGTCATCAACAAGATCCTGCACCGCATGCTGGTGGAGGGGGAGCCCCTCACGGATGAAACCTTGCAGGAACTGGTTGGCCACACGCCCACCGAGGCCTTCTTTGGCGCCTTGATTGGGCTGGTGGTGCCGCTATTTTTCAGATAGGAGGAAGCAGGATGCTGGATCATTTCAGGGAAGAGGTTGTCACCCGCAAAAACAAGACGATGGAGAACATCATGATGGCGCTGGCCAATATCAGCATGGTGGTGTCCGGGCTGCTGGCCATGTTCATGCTGCAGACTGTGCTGATGCTGATCTCTTCCCAGGGCCTTGGCGGGGGCATGCTGATTTATGTGCTGCTTACCCTGCTGCTGATTGCCGCGGCCGTGCTGCTCTTCCTGTTCAGGGACCGCATCAGGACGGAGTATGAGTACACCTTCACCAACGGCACCATGGATTTTGCCCAGGTGTTCAACAACCGCAAGCGCAAGGCGTTGGGCACGATGAACATCCGCAACGTGGAGGCCTGTGGCCTGGTCAGCTCCGGTTCTTTCCACCGCTACCTGAACACCCCTGGGGTGGTGCGGCTCAACTGGTTCCTGAACCGCGACGCCGAGCTGTTCTATTTTTACTTTGTGAAAGACAGCAAGAAGTCCCTGATGGTGATTGAGCCCAGCCAGGAAATGGTGGATCTGATCAAGAAATTTGTGGGGCAGGGCAAATTCCAAACCAATTGAGCAACCTGATTTATCTGGATAACGCAGCCACCACGCAGCCAGCGCCGGAGGCGGTGGCTGCCATGACAATGGCGCTGACGCGGCAGTATTTCAACCCCTCGGCGCTGTATGCCGCGGGCTATGAAGCGCGCAAAGCCATGGAGGCCTTCCGCGCTAGCCTGGCAAGCCGCCTGGGCGCCCGCCAGGTGGTGTTCACCTCTGGGGGGACGGAGGCCAACAACCTGGCCATCCGGGGGCTGCTGCAAAATGCCCGCAAACCGGGCCGCGTGCTGTTGAGCGCAGTGGAGCACCCCAGCGTTGCCCAGGCCTGCCATAGCCTGCGTGCGCGGCATGAGGTGCTGCCGCTGCCCGTTGACGCGCAAGGCCTGTTGGACCTGGACGCCGCCAGCCGGCTGATGACAAGCGATACGCTGCTGATTTGCTTGATGCAGGTCAACAACGAGGTGGGCGCCATCCAGCCGGTTGAGGCCCTGGTTCGCCTGCGCGATCAGCTGTGCCCGGATGCCCTGCTGCATGTGGACGGCGTGCAGGGCTTTTTGCGCCTGCCGCTGCTTCTGGGGGGCGGGATCGATTCCTGCACCCTGTCCGCCCACAAGGTGCACGGCCCCAAGGGTGTGGGTGCCCTGGCGCTGGGCGCCCGCGCGCGGCTTCAGCCGCAGATCCTGGGCGGCCAGCAGGAGGAGGGGCTGCGCGCGGGCACGGAGAACACAGCCGGTATTGCAGGCTTTGAAGCCGCGGTCAAGGCCTGGCCGTCCGCGCGCCAGACCAGGCAGATGAAGGTCCGCCTGTATGAAGGGCTGCTCAGGCGTTTGCCCGACCTGGTGCTCAATGGCCCGGAGCCCCAGGGGGACCAGGCCGTGGAGCACATCCTGAACCTGTCCTTCCCCCCCTTGCAGGGGCAGACCCTCATGCACGCGTTGGAAGCGCGGGGCGTGCTGGTCAGCCAGGGCTCTGCCTGCGCGGCGCGTTCACGCAAGCCAAGCCTTACCTTGCAGGGTATGGGGGTTGCCCGCAAACGGCAGGACAGCGCGCTGCGCTTCAGCCTCAGCCACCAGACCACCAAGGAGGACATCGATACGGCCGTCCAGGCCTGTGCCGAGGCCTACACGGAACTGAAACCCTACACCAGAAGATAGGATAGACGGATGGAACAACTGTTGCTGGTCAAATATGCCGAAGTGCACCTGAAAGGCCAGAACCGGCCTTATTTTCAGCGCTTGCTGCTGCGCAACATCAGGGCGGCCGCCGCGCCTTTTGGCGCCACGGCCCGGCTGCATGACAGCCGCATTTTTGTGAGCGGCTACGACGATGAAGCGGCCTGCATCCAGGGCATCCAGAAGGTGTTTGGCGTGCACGCGGTCAGCCCGGCGATCGCGATGGACAAGGAAGATTTTGGCGCCATTTGCGCGCAGGCTGCCCGGATGATGGATGGCCTGTCCGGCAGCTTCAAGGTGCTGGCTAGGCGCGCGGACAAGCGCTATCCATTGGACTCACCGCTGATCGCGGCCCAGGCGGGGGGCTTTATCCTGCAGCAGCATCCGCAGCTGCGGGTGGATGTCAAAACCCCGGAGCATGAGCTGCAGATTGAAATCCGTGACCAGGCCTTGCTGTATGTGCGCAGCTATCCGGGCGCCGGCGGGCTGCCCAGCGGCAGCAGCGGGCGGGCCATGCTGCTTCTCTCCGGCGGCATCGACAGCCCCGTGGCCGGCTACCGTGTCGCCCGGCGGGGGGTCGCGCTCAGCGCGGTCTACTTCCATTCCTTTCCCTACACCGGGGAGCAGGTCAAGGACAAGGTCATCACCCTGGCGCGTGTCCTGGCTGGCTTTTGCGGGGAGGTCCGCCTGCACGTGGTGCCCTTTACCGAAATCCAGCAGGCCATTCACCAGCGCTGCCCGGAGGATTTCACCACCCTGATCATGCGCCGCTGCATGATGCGCATCGCCCAAAGGCTGGCCACGCGGGACAAGGCGCTGGCGCTGATCACCGGGGAGAGCATCGGCCAGGTGGCCAGCCAGACCCTGCAGGCCCTGGCCTGCACCGACGCGGTGGTGGACAGCCCGGTGTTCCGCCCGCTCATTGGCACGGACAAGCTGGAAATCATCCGCGAGGCCCAGGCCATTGGCAGCTATGAGACCTCCATCCTGCCCTATGAGGATTGCTGCACCGTGTTCACCCCGCGCCACCCGGTCACCCACCCCAGCCTGCGTCAGGCGCAGCGCGCCGAACAGCCGCTGCTGGAGGAGGGACAGCTGGACGCCATGCTGGACCGCGCGGTGACACAGGCTGAGCTGCTGAAAATCACACCATAACCCCAGCTTGGGGCTGTATCCGTTTTCCGGGCAGCTGTCAAGGACCAACGCTTGACATTTTTCCGGCGCGGTGTATAATGCGCTTTGTGTATCGCTTTGGAGGTGGACCATGGGCAAGAACCGGCTGAACAAGAAGGTGGGCTATGGCATGCTGGCCGCTTTTTACGCGCCCTTGCTCACGGACCGCCAGCAGGCGCTGCTGGAGCTTTACTGCGATGAGGACCTGTCCCTGTCTGAAATCGCGGGGCAGCTGTCCATCTCCCGCCAGGCGGTGAGCGACAACCTCAACCGCGCTTATGAGCGGCTGGATGAGCTGGAAAGCCATCTGCAGCTGTTTCAAAGCTTCATCCGCACGCGCGAGCAGGTGCAGGCCTGCCGGGACCTGCTGCGCCGGGTGAAAGCCAGCCCGGACACACAGCAATACCTGGAACAAGCCCTCGCCACGCTGGGCGAAGGGGAAGTGGGGGAGGGCGGTAAAGATGGCATTTGACAGCCTGTCTGACAAACTCCAACGCGCCTTCAAAAAGCTGACCGGAAAAGGCAAGCTCAACGAGGCCAACATCAAGGAGGCCATGCGCGAGGTGCGCATGGCGCTGCTGGAGGCCGATGTCAACTACCTGGTGGTCAAGGACTTTATCAAGGCGGTCACCGACCGCGCCGTGGGGGCGGAGATTCTGGCCTCCCTCAACGCCGGCCAGCAGGTCATCAAGATTGTCAATGAGGAGCTGACCCGGCTGATGGGCGGCGCCAACGCACGGCTCACCTGGTCCTCCTCCGTGCCCACCATTTACCTGCTCTGCGGCCTGCAGGGCGCGGGCAAGACCACCATGGCCGGCAAGCTGGCCGCCTACCTGAAGAAGACCGACAAAAAACCGCTGCTGGCTGCCTGCGACATCTACCGCCCCGCTGCCATCAAGCAGCTGCAGGTGGTGGGGGAGAAGGCGGGCGTGCAGGTGTTTGAGAAGGGCACCCAGGACCCGGTGCTCACCTCCCAGCAGGCGGTGGAGCACGCGCGCTACTACGGCAATGACGTGCTCATCATCGACACCGCCGGGCGGCTCCACATTGATGAGGAGCTGATGGACGAACTGGCCCGCATCAAGGCGGCCGTGCGCCCGCAGGAGATTTTGCTCACGGTGGACGCCATGACCGGCCAGGACGCGGTCAACGTGGCGCAGACCTTCAACGAGAAGCTGGGCATTGACGGCATCATCATCACCAAACTGGACAGCGATACCCGCGGCGGTGCCGCCCTGTCCACCCGCGCGGTCACCGGCAAGCCGATCAAGTTTGCCGGCACGGGCGAAAAGCTGAGTGATTTTGAGCCCTTCCACCCGGACCGCATGGCCTCACGCATCCTGGGCATGGGCGATGTGCTCACCCTGATTGAAAAGGCCAGTGAATCCTTTGACCTGCAGGAGGCCGAAAAGGCCGCGCGCAAGCAGCCGCAGGAGCTGAGCCTGGACGACTTCCTGGAACAGATGCAGCAGCTGAAAAAAATGGGCCCGCTGCAAAATGTGCTGGGCATGCTGCCGGGCGTTGGCAACAAGCTGAAAAACGTGGAAGTGGATGATGACGCCATGAAAAAGCCCGAGGCCATCATCCGCAGCATGACCAAGCGGGAGCGCCGCAACCCGGACATCCTCAACGCCAGCCGCCGCCGGCGCATCGCCGCGGGGGCCGGGGTGACGGTGGCCGATGTGAACCAGTTGATGCGCCAGTTTGACCAGATGCGCAAGATGCTCAAGCAGATGATGGGCAACAAGCGTGGCCTGGCGCGCGGCATGCGGGGCATGCCATTCATGTAGCGGATGTCAGCACCCACTGATTTCCATAGATACCAATTTTGAGGAGGAACCCCATGGCAGTCAAGATCCGTTTGAAAAGGATGGGCATGAAAAAGCATCCCTTCTACCGCGTTGTCGTCACAGACGAGCGCAACCCCAGGGACGGCAGCTTCATTGAGGAAATCGGCACCTACGACCCGATGAAGAACCCGGCTGAAATCAAAATCGACAATGAGAAGGCGGTCGCCTGGATGAAAAACGGCGCCCAGCCCTCGGACACCGTGCGCATCCTGCTGAAAAAGACCGGCGCGATTGAAGGCTGAGGCAGGCATGAGAGAGCTGGTATTGTTCCTGGCGCGCTCGCTGGTGGACCAGCCCGATGAGGTGCAGGTCACCCAGACAGAAGGGCCGGAGGCCATCATCCTTGAGCTGAACGTGGCCCCGGACGACATGGGCAAGGTGATTGGCAGGCAGGGCCGCATCGCCAAGGCCATCCGCAGCCTGGTCAAGGCGGCGACGGAAAAGGGCGGCAAGCCCGTGTTCGTGGAAATCCAATGAACCCCAGGCAACTGGAGGATTACCTGTCCATCGGGCAGGTCCTCCGGCCGCAGGGGCTCAAAGGCCAGGTGAAAATCCGACCGGACACAGACGACCCCGGTCGTTTTTCTGCCCTTGACGCGGTCTACATCCAGGACAAAGCCGGCGGCTTCGTCCCGCTTGCCATCAGCGCGGTCAGCCAGCGCGGCGGCTTTGTCTACCTGAACCTGGGGGAGGACAACACGGTGGAGGCCGCCCAGCTGCGCCGCGGCCTGATGCTGTATGTGCCGCGGGAACTGGCGGTCCCCCTGGGCGAACATGAGAACTTCATCACCGATTTGATTGGCTGCCGGATGGTGGACACCGAAGGTGCCCTGATTGGCACAGTGGTGGATGTGCTGCAGCCTGGCGCCAACGATGTCTACGTGGTTCAAACACCGCAGGGCAGCCTGCTGGTGCCGGCGCTGCT
Organism: Clostridiales bacterium; assembly: GCA_012728815.1. GTDB lineage: Bacteria > Bacillota > Clostridia > Christensenellales > Aristaeellaceae > UBA6115. Next base: position 18,939 of record JAAYEI010000069.1, on the reverse strand, counting down.
GCAGGTCGTGCTCGAGGTGGACGTGGCCAGCAAGCATATGCTGGTGGACGCGCAGCGGCTCTGGGAGGTCAGCCTTGTTCAGGATTGACGTCCTCACCATCTTCCCCGAGATGTTCAGCGCCCTGGAGGCCAGCATGGTGGGGCGGGCGCGGCAGGCCGGCCTGCTGGACGTGCGCGTGAGTGACATCCGCGCCTATTCCGCTGCCAAGCACAAGAACACAGATGACTACCCCTTTGGCGGCGGGGCGGGCATGCTGATGACCGCCCAGCCCATCGCGGACGCCATCAAGGCGCTGGCCCCCGCGCCCTACAAGGGCCTGCGCGTGCTGATGAGCCCCCGTGGCCAGCTGCTGACCCAGCAGCTGGTGCAGAAGCTGAGCCAGGCGGAGTCCCTGCTGATTGTCTGCGGGCGTTACGAGGGGGTCGATGAGCGCGTCAGCCAGCGCTACATTGACCTGGAGCTGTCCATCGGCGACTATGTGCTCACCGGCGGCGAACTGCCCGCCATGGTGCTCATTGACGCGGTGGCGCGGCTGCGTGAGGGTGTGCTGGGCCAGGGGCAAAGCGCCCTGGAGGAAAGCTTCACGGATGACCACCTGCTGGAATACCCCCAGTACACCCGCCCCCGGGTGTTTGAGGGCCTGGAGGTGCCCGAGGTGCTGCTGGGCGGCAACCACGCGCAGATTGACCTGTGGCGACGCCGCCAGCGCTTGCTGGTGACCGCCCAGCGCCGGCCGGACCTGCTGCCGCAGGCGCGGCTGACGGATGAGGAGCGCGCCTGGCTGCGTGAGCAGGGCTTTTAGCCGCCTCCCCGCCGGTGTACAGGATTGGCCGCCCGCCGGGCGGTTCTTTTGCGCGGATAAGCGCAGCCAGCAGCGGGTATGATAGGGATGGAGCGCACATCAGGAGGAACACATCGTGACCGTCAGGGAAATGCTGGAGCAGGCTGAGCTGGTCAACTTGTCTGAATTCGCCGCCAAGAGCGTCCACACCAGGGGCCGGGCGCGCCCGATTTCACCCGACACCACCCGCACCGAGTTCCAAAGAGACCGTGACCGCGTCATCCACTCCAAAGGCTTTCGCCGGCTGCAGTTCAAGACCCAGGTCTTCCTGGCGCCGGAGGGCGATCACTACCGCACCCGGCTCACCCACACGCTGGAGGTGGCCCAGGTTGCGCGCACCATCGCCCGCGGGCTGCGCCTGAATGAGGACCTGACGGAGGCCATCGCCCTGGCGCACGACCTGGGGCACACCCCCTTTGGCCACATCGGTGAACGCACCCTCAACGAGTTGAACCCCGGCGGCTTCAAGCATTACCACCAAAGCCTGCGCATGGTGGACAAGCTGGAGGGCGGCCAGGGCCTCAACCTCACCTGGGAGGTCAGAAACGGTATTGGCAACCATTCCGGCAGCCTGCAGGCAGCCAGCCTGGAGGGCAGGGTGGTCGCCAGGTCCGACCGCATCGCCTACATCAACCACGACATCGATGACGCCATGCGCGCGGGCCTGCTCAGTGCCGACCAGTTGCCCCAGGACGCCATCGCCGTGCTGGGCCAGACCCATGGCGAGCGCATTGACACCATGATCACCGACATCATCAGGAACAGCCAGGGGCGCAACGAAATCCTCTCCAGCCCCCGGGTGCAAGAGGCCACCGACAGCATGCGCGCCTTCCTGTTTGAACATGTGTACCAGGATTCCTGGCGAAGCGAGGAGGAGCAGAAATGCGATTTCATCCTCAAGCGCCTGTTTGAGTATTTTTCGGACGCGCCTGAGCGCATGCCGGCGGAGTTTCTGGCCATCGCCCGGGAGGAGGGGGTGCCCCGCGCGGTCACCGACTTTATCGCGTCCATGACCGACCGCTATGCCATCCGGCTGTTCCGTCAGCTGTTCATGCCCGAGGCCTTCGCGATCTTATAATTCTTCAGAAAGGCGGTGCTGTGCTGTGGCCCCCCGTTTTCCAAGCAGCTGGGTCGACCAGGTCTACGCGGCGGCCAGCATCGTTGAACTGGCCCAGGGCTACCTGCCCCTGCAGCAGCGCGGCCGCCGGCACTGGGGCTTGTGCCCTTTCCACAACGAAAAAACCGCCTCCTTCTCCGTCAACCCCGAGCTCAACCTCTATTACTGCTTTGGCTGCAAGGCCAGCGGCAACGTCGTGCAGTTTGCGATGGAGATGGAGAAGCTCAGCTACCCTGAGGCGCTGCTGTACCTGGCGCAGCGCTTCAACGTGCCGCCCCCGCCGGTGCTGGAGGAGGACCCGCTGGAGGAACAGCGCCGCAGCCAGCGGGAGCGGCTGCTGGAGGCCACACGGGAAGCGGCCCTGTTCTACCATGAGCAGCTCTGGCTGCCTGAAAACAGCGACGCGCTTGATTACCTGCATGGGCGGGGCCTGGATGACGCCACCATCCGCCGCTTTGGCCTGGGCGCCAGCCCCGATGACTGGGACCGCCTGCTCAGCCACCTGAGCGGCAAGGGCTATTCCCTGGAGGAGCTGCAGCTGGCCTCCCTGATTACCCTCAGGGAAAGCAGCCGGTATGACACCTTCCGGCACCGGGTGATGTTCCCCATCATCAACCGCTATGGGCAGCCCATTGGCTTTGGCGCCCGCGCCCTGGGGGACGCCCAGCCCAAGTACCTCAACTCCGCTGAAAGCGCGATCTTCAACAAGCGCTACCATGTGTATGGCATCAACCTGCTGCGCAGGCAGCGAAACCTGGAGCAGCTCATCCTGGTGGAGGGCTACCTGGATGTCATCAGCCTGTCCCAGGCGGGCATCAGAAACGCCGTGGCAACCCTGGGCACCGCGCTGACCCGCGAGCAGGTGCGGCTGATCAAGAACTATGCGCCCGAAATCTGGATTGCCTACGACGGGGATGAAGCCGGGCAGACCGCCGCCCTGCGCGCGCTGGACGTGCTGAGGGCGGAGATGGTGCCTGCCCGTGTGCTGCGCTTTCCGGAGGGACAGGACCCGGATGACCTGGTGCGCCAGGCCGGCGCTGAAGGGTTCAGGGCGCTGCGCCCCCTGCCGGACATCGCCTTTCGCCTGCACCGGCTGGAGGGCGAGCATGACCTGAACCAGGACGAGGAAAAGCGGCGCTTCGCCGTGGCGGCCTGCCAACTGCTGCATCTTGTCAGCGAGCCGGTTGAAGTGGACCACTATCTGGGTAGAATCTCTTTGAAAACGGGGATTGCCAAGGATGTGCTGGCCCAGCAGGCGCGCAAGGGCAGGCAGGGCCAGGATCTGACGGCACAGGCCCCGTCTTCTGCAAAAGCGCGGGCGGAGGACTTTACGCAGCGCAACCAGTCCGAGTTCACCCTGGCCGCCTTGCTGGCGAGCGGAAAGCTGCCAAAAGACCTGGTAACTGTGGAAGATTTTGAGGACAGCCACATCCGGAGCATCGCACAAGCCCTGCTGCTGGGCCGCAGCCCGGTCAGCATCATGGAGGATGCGGCGGATGCCAGCCTGCGCGCCCTGGCAGGGGAGCTGTTCAACCGACTGCCAGACCTGGACGAGGAGGGATCCCTGGCCGCCGCGGAGGATTGCCTGCGGCAGATTCGCGTATCCAGGCTGGGCCGGCGCATCGAGGAGCTTCGCGCCGAGTTGAAGGCCCAGAACGCAGAGGAGCAGGTCATCACCCTACAGCTCATCGCGCAGCTGCGCGAGGAGCTCAACAAACAATCCAGTTTCCAGGTTCACTAGAAAGGAAGTGCCTCATTGGACGCCAAACTGAATGCCACCCAACAGGCAAAGCTCGCGGAATTTTATGAAACGGCCAAATCAAAGGGAACCATCAGCTCAGACGAGATGGTAAACACCCTGTCCTCCCTGGACATCGAGCCGGAGCAGTTTGAGTTGGTGCTGGATACTTTGGAAGGCATGGGCGTGCAAGTCACCAAGGAAGGTGAACTGGAGCCTGAAACCGCCAAGGAAGAGGCGGAGGAGGAGATTGACCTGTCCATCCCCGAGGCAGTCAACATTGATGACCCGGTGCGCATGTACCTCAAGGAAATCGGCAAGGTGCCCCTGCTCACGGCGGAGGAGGAGGTCACCCTGGCCAAGCGCATGGAGGCGGGGGATGAGTCCGCCAAGCACGAGCTGGCCGAGGCCAACCTGCGCCTGGTGGTGTCCATCGCCAAGCGCTATGTGGGCCGGGGCATGCTTTTCCTGGACCTCATCCAGGAGGGCAACCTGGGGCTGATCAAGGCGGTGGAGAAATTTGATTTCCGCAAGGGGTTCAAGTTTTCCACCTATGCCACCTGGTGGATCCGCCAGGCCATCACCCGCGCCATCGCCGACCAGGCGCGCACCATCCGCATCCCGGTGCATATGGTGGAAACCATCAACAAGCTGATCCGCATCTCCCGCCAGCTGCTGCAGGAGCTGGGCCGCGAACCCACGCCGGAGGAGATCGCCAAAGCCATGGGCATTACCGAGGCCAAGGTGCGAGAGATCATCAAGATTGCCCAGGAACCGGTGTCTCTTGAAACCCCCATTGGCGAGGAGGAGGACAGCCACCTGGGCGACTTCATCCAGGATGAGGATGCGCCTGCCCCGGCGGACGCCGCCTCCAACGCCCTCATGAAGGAACTGCTGTGGGACGTGCTGGATTCCCTCACACCGCGGGAGGCCAAGGTGCTCCGGCTGCGCTTTGGGCTGGATGACGGCAACCCGCGCACCCTGGAGGAAGTGGGCAAGGAGTTCATGGTTACCCGGGAGCGCATCCGCCAGATAGAGGCCAAGGCCCTGCGCAAGCTGCGCCACCCCAGCCGCAGCAAAAAGCTGAAGGATTTCCTGGATTGAGCCCGGCGGCCCCCTCGGGCCTGTTTCATTTGGATGCCCGCCTGGCCAGCATCGCCCGGGAGGTGCCCGCCTGCTCCCTGGCCGCGGACATCGGCGCGGACCATGGCAAGCTGGCCTGCTGGCTGATGCTCAGCGGCCGGGTTGAGCGCATGATTGTGAGCGACCTGAGCCCCGTATCCCGCGACAAGGCGCGGGATTTGTTTGTCCGCCATGGGTTGATGGACCGCGTGTCCCTGTCTGCCGCTGACGGTCTGCTGGCGCTCAGGGAGCCGGCAGGGGCCATCATCATCGCGGGTATGGGCGGCGGCCTGGTGGCGCGGATTTTGCGCCAGCCGGTGGACCTGGGCGGGTCGCGGCTGATCCTCAGCGCCCACACCGAACTGCCCCTGGTGCGCGATGCCCTGCAGGACCGAGGCTATGCCATCGTTCATGAGAAGCTGGTGCGGGCCGCCGCCCGCTACTACCGGGTGATCACAGCCCAGGAGGGCCGGCAGCGCCTTGCGCCCAGGGAGCGGCTGCTGGGTGTCCGCCTGCGGGCGGAAATGGGCGCAAGCCTGGCAGAGTATTACCGCTGGCAGCTGCGGGTGGCTGCCAGTTGGCGCGGGGAACGTGGTCATACCTACCGAAGCTACCTACAGGAGGCACTCCATGAAGCAACAGCCCTTGACCGTCCAGGCTGTCCATGATTGGCTGGACGGCATTGCCCCCTTTGACACGCAGGAGGAGTTTGACAACTCCGGCCTGCAGGTGGGGCTGCTCAGCCAGCAGGTGACAGGCATCCTGCTCTGCCTGGATGTGACGGAAGAGGTGGTGCAGGAGGCCGCACAGCTTGGCGCCAACCTGATCATCGCCCACCACCCGCTGCTGTTTGTGCCCCAGCGGGACCTGAACCTGGCGCGCCACACCCCGCAGGTGCTGGCCGCGCTGTTGCGCAGGGACATCGCCCTGCTGGCCGCGCACACCAACCTGGACAAATCCGCGCAGTATTCCGCCAGCCTGGCGGTCTGCCATCTCCTGGGCTTGCGCGACATCCGCCGCGCCGGGGATTACCTTTTTCTGGGGGAGCTGGAGCGGCCCCTGGAAGGGGAGGGATTGCGGCTGCTCATCAGCCAGGCCCTGGCGGTGCCCGCGCGGCTGTATGGCGGGAGCGGGCAGCGCGTCAGCACCCTGGCGGTGGCTGGCGGCGCCTACAGCGAGGGCTTTCAGGAGGCCATTGGTGCCGGTGCCCAGGCCCTGCTTACCGGCGAGGTGCGCCACCACCACGCGGTGGAGGCGGCCCAGACCGGGATGCTGTTGGTTGATGGCGGCCATTTCGCGACAGAGCAGCCGATGCTTGAGCCCCTGGCGCTTGGTTTACAAAGCATGGCCAATGGGTTACAATGTTCTGTGCGGGTTCATGTCAGCCGTGTGCAGCCATACCGGCTACAATGACCCGCGGGGAGGTAAGAAATGACGCAACTGGACTTGCTTTGGGCGTATCAGGCCGCTGATACCGAAGCGGACGCCATGGCGCATGCCATCCGGCAATCCCCCAAACGTCAGAAACTGCTCAAGCTGCGCGACTACATCCGCGAGCAGCAGGAGAGCTTAAAAACAGTAGAGAATGAAGTCATGGCCATGTCCGACAGGATGGAGGTGCTCAAGGACGCCATTTCCCTGGCAGATGACCAGCTCAAGGCGCTGCAAAAGCGCATCCAGGACGAACCGCCCACCAGCAGCCAGGAGATTGCCGCCTACATCGCGGAGGCTGACCAGCTGGCCACCACCCTGAGCGACTACGACCAGGAGGTGCGCCGGGTGCGCAAAAGCGCCACCGACCGGGACCGCCGCCAGCGGGACATCAAGCTGCGCGCCATCAAATCCAAGGAAGAGTTTGACCAGCTCCGGGTGGAATACGACCAGGAATACAAGGAAAAATCCGAGATCCTGGACCGGCTGCGCGCCGCGGCGGAGGAAAAGAAAAAGGGCATTGAGCCTGAGTACCTGGCCCGTTACACCTCCATCAAGCAGCACAGCACCCCCCCCATGGCCAAGCTGGTCAACGGGCAGTGCGGGGGCTGCAACATGGGGTTCCCCTCTTCCGTGCTGGCAGCCATCCGCGCCGGCAAACAGGTGGAGTGCGAGACCTGTGGCCGGCTGATCATCGGGTAAGCGCAATCCTGCCCATGTCGCTTCTCCCCGCGGGGAGCTGGATGCGGCAAGGCAGAGCAACAGACCCAACAAGGCATTTGGTTGAGGCAGATCAATGGTCGCGTGCCCCAAAGGCATGAGGAAAGTCCGAGCACCACAGGGCAGGGTGCCAGCTAACGGCTGGTGGAGGCGACTCCAAGGCGAGTGCAACAGAGAGATACCGCCGCGCAAGCGGTAAGGGTGGAAAGGTGCGGTAAGAGCGCACCGGCGGCCTGGCGACTGGCCCGTCATGTAAACCCCACTTGGTGCAAGATAACTGGAGGCATATCAAACGGCCCGTTTGGCTTCCGACCTTCGCTTCAGCAGCCTGGTGACTGGCTGCGCAGATAGATGATCATTCACGACAGAACTCGGCTTACAGTCTGCGCTCAATCCAATATAAAACACCGCTTGGAGATTGACCTTCAAGCGGTGTTGTTTTTTAATGCTTTATCTGGATCTGTTTTTAAAGGCCTGTCTGCGCTTCCATTGGGAGATGGCCATGCGCAGGTGGTTGTAGATATCACCGCCAAAGAACAGCAGCAAATTGGCCAGGCTAAACAGGATGGCAACGCGGATGGCCCAGTTCCCATTCACAAAGCCGTACAGATAGTATAAGCCGTTAAGCAAGGCCAGCCACTTGACTTTGATGGGCAGTACCAAAAAGAGTAGCAGCTGGAAGTCCGGATACAAAATCGCGAAGGCAAAAAACAGGGAAAGGTTCAAATACAGGTTGGTGCCAATGCCCGTGATGAGGGCTGCAATGATGGCCGAGATGACGCCGATTGCGTAGAACAGCAAAAAGCGGCGCGGACCCCAGCGGTTTTCCAAAGCAGTGCCGACAAAATAGTAGAAATACAGCGTCAGCGCGGTCTGCAGGATGCTGCCGCCCGGCGGGATGATGATAAAGGTGATTAAGCGCCAAATCTCCCCAGCATATACCGCGGGCGTGAACAGCATCATGCGGCTGATGAGAAAAAATTGCGAGAAAAACAAATCAATCAGGTATATTCCTGCCATTGCGAACACGATGTAGCTGAAAAAAGGCTGTATGCGAAACTTATACAGTTTGCGCTCAAGCTGGTTCAGTAGCTTCATGCCATCCTCCAATCATGTGGTGTTTAAACCATACCCAATTTTACAGGCGAGCACGCTGCAGCGTCAAGTAAGCGGGCTTGCATATAAAAAGAACGGGGTCGCGCCCCGTTCCTGGTCTGATGGTGAATCCTTCGTTAGTTCTCCGCGATCTTTGGCTGATCAACCTGAATTTGGATTTTCCGGGCGGATTTCTCAACCGGCTTTTCCTTGGGCAGGTTAACATAGAGTATGCCGTTTTTCAGATTGGCGGAAATATTCTCCGCGTCGATGTTTTCCAGGTTGAAGCTTCTTTGCATGCTGCCGCTCCTGCGTTCACTGTACATCCGGCCGGCATCTTCCTGCTCTGTCTGGTTTTGATGCTGCGCGCTGATGGTCAGCACACCTTCATCTACCTCAAGAGAAATCTGCTCTTCGCTTAAACCGGGCATTTCAGCTTCGATCACATAGGCGTCCTGATTGTCCCTGATGTCAACCCGGAAGGAATTGCCCAGCAATTCGCCGGAGCCGTTAAAGAAGGAACGGAAAAAGGGATCGTTCATCAAAGACTCAAAGGGCTTTAAAGGCCTTGAAAAATAGCGGTGGTGATAGGGAATCATGGTCATCATTATCTTGTCCTCCTCATGTCATCTTCAGTGCCGGTTCCTGTCCGGCAATATGATTATACCACCAAAGTCAAAGAAGGTCAAACATCTTTGTGAACAATCCGAGAACATTTGAAGACATCATGATAATGCAAGAAAAACGCTTGAATCAAAACCCCAACTGCCATACTATCAATACATGGAACATGACGTGAACGTGCTGCGCGAATTGACGCTTTCCTATCAGAAGATTGGCGCGCCCCAATCCATCCTGCTTGCCCTGTCAGGCGGGGCGGATTCAGTCGCTTTGTTGCACCTGCTGTCGGAGCTTCAGAAAACCAATCCTTTTGAGTTGATTTGCGTTCACATCAATCATGGCTTGCGCGAAGCATCTGCAGGGGAAGAGCAGTTTGTCAAATCCCTTTGCGAGAAAGCAGGAATTAGATTATTCACTAAACGAGTTAGCGTTCCTAAAACCGGGAACCTTGAAGAGGCGGCGCGGACCGCGCGGTATAAGGCAATCCATCATGTTCAAACTGAAACAGGTGCGCAGGTGATTGCCCTTGCGCATCACGCGAATGACCAAGCAGAAACCGTCCTGATGCACTTGATGCGCGGCGCGGGCCTGGACGGTATTGCCGGAATGAGCGAATTCCGGCCGCCTTACTGGCGGCCCCTGTTGCGCGTGCCGCAGAAGGATCTGCTTGCCTATCTTAACCAGCGCCAATTTAAGTGGGTAGAGGATGAAAGCAACCAGGATACGCGTTTATTAAGAAACAACCTCCGGCATGGCTTGCTTTCCTTACTTGAGGAACAATCCCCCGGTGTTGTTTTACGCCTGGCACAGACCGCGGACATCCTGAAGGCAGAACAAAACTTGCTGCATCACCTGCAGAATGCCTGGCTGAACCAGTATGCAAAAATGCAGCTGCCTTTCAACTTTTTGCTGATAAACCCATGGATGCATCAGGAATTGGCCATGAAGCGCAGGCTTGTGCGCGCGTTATGCAGGCCTGTTTGCGGGGAATTGGATTATGCGCAGACAGAGCGCCTTGTTGCATTTGTGATGGAGTCATCAGCTTCATCACTCAATTTGCCCCGAAACGCCAAGGCAATTTTATCCAAGGAGCGGTTGCATATTTTACCTGATGATGTAAAATTAACAAAGCTTACCTGGCAGCAACCGCTTGCAGCACCCGCGAAGGAGGGGATGGGGGATTGCCTGCGTGAGCAAGTGGTGGATGAGGCATCCATTGCAAGCGCTGTGATGAGGCAGGTATCACCGGATGACGTCATCAGCCCACTGGGTATGCAGGGCACCCAGCCCATCAGAAAGTACCTGATCGCAAAGGGGATTGACCGCCCTTTCCGTCCTTTTTGGCCAGTATACGCGCTGGGAAATCAGGTTTTGTGGGTACCGGGATGCGGGGTCTCATCAACCGCTGCGGTGACACAAAACACGGTATCAAAAGTCAAACTGGTATTTAGCGGCATTTTACCCCATGAAATCAATGAAAACGGAGGCAAGACATCATGCACGAACAATCCCTCTTAAATGATCTGGACCATGTGCTGATCACCGCGGAAGAGATCGACCTGGCGGTCACCCGCCTGGGCAAAGAGATCACAAAGGAGTTCATGAATTTGAACCCCGTGTTTATCTGCATTCTGAAGGGCGCCTCCGTCTTTTTTACAGATTTGATGCGCAAGGTAGACCTGCCGCTCACCACCGATTTTATGGCGATTTCCAGCTACGGCAGCAGCACCAAAACATCCGGTGTTGTCCGCATATTAAAGGACCTGGACCACGATATTTTGGGCAAGGATGTCCTGGTGGTTGAGGACATTGTGGACAGCGGCCTTACCCTGTCCTATATCAAAAAGGTTTTGTTTGAGCGCGGCGCGCGGTCCATCCGCATCGCGACACTGCTGGACAAACCTGCCCGCCGCAAGATTGAGTTGGAAGTGGACTACGCCTGTTTCACCATTCCCAATGAGTTTGTGGTGGGTTACGGGCTTGATTATCAGGAAAAATACCGCAACTTACCCTTTGTGGGCGTATTACATCCCAGGATTTATACCGAAGAGGAATAAGTGTTCGTGCAGGCTTGTTCAAACGTGGTATACTAAACAGTGATTCTGTATCAAGGAGGATTGTCCTTTGCGTAGAACCCGTGGCCCATTTGGCTACTTAATCATGATTGCGTCCTTTTTGCTGTTGGCGTGGTTTATTTCCGACAGCCTGAAGGTGCCGACCAACCGGATTACCTATCCCGAATTGCTCAGTAAAATTGAAAGCAATACGGTGGAACGCGTATCCATCCGCGGGAACCACTTGATTGGCCTTAACCGCAACAGCCCGATCGCCCGGGTGGATTACCCCGCCCGTTTTGATTTTGAAACCACCATTGGCCCTGATTTTATTGACACCGTGCGCACCATGTTCGCCACAAAGAATGATAAGCCGGTTGATCAGATCAGCGTGAATGACCTGGGCTTCAAGGTGGATTATCTGCCGCCCATTGTGACGCCCTGGTATGTCGAGATGTTACCCTACATCCTGACCATGGGTTTGGTGATGGTATTTTGGTTTTTAATTATGCGCCAGCAGACCGGCGGCAGCGGCAGGGTGATGAACTTTGGCAAAAGCTCCGCCAACATGGTGGACCCAACCAAGAACAAGATTACCTTCGCGGATGTCGCGGGCGCTGATGAGGAGAAGGACGAGCTCAAGGAAATCGTCGATTTCCTCAAGAACCCCAAAAACTACCTCGACCTGGGTGCCCGGATTCCTAAAGGCGTTCTGTTGGTGGGCCCTCCGGGTACTGGTAAAACCTTGCTGGCCAAAGCGGTCGCGGGGGAGGCCAAGGTGCCGTTCTTCTCCATCAGCGGCTCCAACTTTGTTGAGATGTTCGTCGGCGTTGGCGCCAGCCGTGTGCGTGACCTGTTTGAGCAGGCCAAGCGCATGGCGCCCAGCATTGTATTTATTGATGAGATTGACGCTGTTGGCCGTCACCGCGGTGCAGGCCTGGGCGGCGGACACGATGAGCGTGAGCAGACCTTAAACCAGCTGTTGGTTGAGATGGATGGGTTCACCACCAACGAGGGCGTTATTGTGATGGCAGCTACCAACCGCCAGGACATTCTGGACCCCGCACTGCTGCGTCCCGGTCGTTTCGACCGTCAGATTACGGTCAGCTATCCGGACATCAATGGCCGCGTCGCCATCCTGAAGGTTCATGCCAGAGGGAAGCCCCTGGCTGATGATGTGGACCTGGAGAACATCGCCAAGCGCACACCATTTGCGACCGGCGCTGATCTTGAAAACATCATGAACGAAGGCGCCATCATCGCCGCGCGCTTCAAAGATAAGCAGATCCATCAATCACATCTGATTGAAGCGGTTGAACGTGTGCAGATGGGCCCGGAGAAAAAGAGCCGCAAGGTGCTTGAGGAAGACAAGCGCATTGTTGCCTATCACGAAGCTGGCCACGCGGTGGTAGGCCACTACCTGCCCCTTTGTGATGAGGTGCACACTGTCACCATCGTCCCGCGCGGGGACGCGGGCGGCTTCACCCTGTCCTTGCCAGAGAAGGAATTCTATATGCAGAGCAAGGAAAAGATGCTGCAAACCATTTCCATGATGCTGGGCGGGCACGCGGCAGTAAAATTGATTGAGAACGACATCTACACCGGCGCGCAGTCCGACCTCAAGCGCGCGACTGAGGTTATCCGCACCATGGTCACCAAGCTGGGCATGTCCGAAAACATCGGCACCCTGTACCTGGGCAATGACCAGGAAATCTTTGTGGGCATGGAGTTTGGCCAGTCCCGCGAATTCAGCGAGGAAACCGCCACCAAGGTGGACCATGAGGTCTCCAGCATGATGCGCAAAAGCTATGATGTGGCCATGAGCCTGCTCAAAACCCACATCGACAAGCTGCATGGCCTGGCCAAACTGCTGATGGAAAAGGAAACCATCAACCGGGAGGAGTTTTTGCAGTTCATGAACGATACCCCCGTTGACAACCTGATGCCCTCGCCTTCACATGCGTAAGGACTCATTCATCCGGGCAGATTTGCACCTGCACAGCACCGCGTCAGACGGCGCGTTGACGCCCAGGGAACTAGTGCAACGCGTGGCAAATGCAGGCTTAAGACATATGGCCCTGACTGACCATGAAACCATGGGCGGCCTTATGGAAGCTGAAACCACTGCCAAACAGGCGGGGATCAATTTCATCCCCGGGGTTGAAATCAACACCGCGGGCAGGGACCATGTACATGTCTTGCTGTATTTCGTGGACAACAGCATGACGGAGCTCACCACCTTGCTGGACAACATGCGGCGTGAGCGGGATGCGCGTTGCGGCAAAATCATCGACAAACTCAATGAGCTGGGCATACATATAACATTGGATGACCTGGACTTGCCAGAAGGAACCGTCTGCGGACGGCCGCATATCGCGAATGCTTTGATGAAACGTGGGTATGTGAGTACCACGCAGGAAGCCTTTGACCGCTTCCTGGATGTTGATCAGCCAGCCTATGTTCCACGGACACGGTATGAGACCGCTGACATCATCCGTTTGGCGCGGTCCATCGGCGCGGTGCCCATCTTAGCTCACCCAGGTTTGATCCGTAACAAGGAGCTTGTAACAGAAGCCGCGATACAGAATTTGATTGAAGCAGGCTTAATGGGTATTGAAGCCTATCACGCCATGCATGATGATGAAACCTGCGCGTACTGGGACCAAGTGACAAGGCGCTTGGGCTTGATTGTCACTGGCGGCAGTGATTACCACAAAGACGGCGACAATCATGGCGCCATTGGCAGTGAGATACCACGCTGGCAGCGCATGGATGCTGATGTTATGGATTTAGTGGCTATACGCAAAGGAAGGGAGAACTGAGGAAGAATTGATGAGCCAGGGGTTTGTGCCACAGCCGAATAACAATCAGCCGCCTTTGCAAAGGCAAGGCTGGGTACCACCTGTGCCAAAAAATCAACCCTTGCCGCCCAACCGTCCGCCCCATCAGATGAACGGTCATCAACCATATTACTCTTCCCTGCCGCCGCAGAACATGCAGCCGCCCCGAGTAAATCACAGGCCAGCGCCCCAGCGCAGGCCTTCGCCCAAAAAATCGAGAAGACCTTTTAATCCAGTAAAATACGCCCTGATCATCGCGCTAGCCATCCTGCTAATTGTCGGTGCGTTTTGGGGCGTGAACGCGCTGCGAGACAACCAGGTCCGCCAATTGATAGAACCTTACCAGACCGTGTATGCGCCAAATATCTTTGTTAATGACGTGGCCATTGCTGGGATGATACCCCAAGATGCTTTCAAACTGATCCGGGATAAGATGGAGGAACGAATCAACAGCTGGAACCTTGCCATCACCTACCATGGGTTCACCTTCACAAACCTCAATTATGGTGTTTTGGGCATTACCGTGTCCGACCAGGAAATCCAGCAACTGCTCAATGAAGCCTGGCTGCATACGCGCAAGGGCACCATCCATGAGCAAAAGGCCGCCATTGAAGCCTTGGCGGATACGCCGCTCAAGCTATATACGAGTCAAAAAGAATTGCAAAGCACGCAGTTGGTACATATCTTTTCCCAGATCGCGCCCTATGTCAACGCGAACCCGGTGGACGCAGCGATTGTTGAATTCCGGCCGGATGAAGCGTCGCCTTTTACATTTATTGATGAGCGCGCAGGCGCGGTTTTGGACAGCCAGGCCGCCATGGATGAGATCATGGAGATGGCTGCGAGCGGTCAATCCGGCACGTATGAGTTGAAGCCAACCCTTATCCCGCCCAAGGTGACGCGGGCAGAGCTGGAAAACACAGTTGCGCTTTTGACCACCATTCAAACACCGATTGAAACCGGCAAACAGGACAGCGCGAACCGGATCCACAACATCCGCCTGTCCTTTTCCAAGTTTAACGGAAAAATCCTAAAACCAGGCGAGACATTCAGTTTTAACAACATTGTGGGGCCGCGCACCTTAAAGACGGGCTTCGCGGAAGCAAAGGAATATGCCTACGGCAACCTCGTCGACGGTGTCGGTGGCGGTGTCTGCCAGGCCAGCACCACGCTCTACCAGGCGGCGGTCACATCAGGCTTGTCAATCGTAAAACGCTATCCCCACTCCGGAAAAATTGGCTATACAGAAATGGGCCAGGACGCGACCGTCTACCTTACCCCAGATCGCAATCTTGATTTTCAGTTCAAAAACACATCAGCCGGTGACATTTATATTACCGCGCATGTGAAGCAGGCCCGGACAAGCTCCAAAAAATTGGTGGCGGAAATCAAAATGTACGGCATCGGCCTGGGTGATGGCGTCTCCTACCGGCTGCGCTCTGAGACCGTTCAAACCATCCCGCCGCCGATAGAGAAAAAATATGAAGACGATCAAACAGGACTGATTGTAACCTATACGGATGAAGAAAAGCTTAAAACAAAGGCTGTGGAAGGCTATGTGGTTGAAACCTATCTGGAGAAAATCAAAAACGGCGTGCTTGTGGAGCAACCCAAGCTGATTTCCAGCGATACCTTCCCACCCAAGGCAGCTGTGTACTACCGCGGCGTAACCAAGCGGGATTTTTAAAGGCACAGCGCATGCAAAACAGCATGATTATGCATTTTGACCCAACAAGCGCTTCAGGATAAACATACGGGAGTTTTCTGTTCTTGAACACAAGAAAGGGAAACTCCCGTTTTCATGAACTGGGAATGTATGCAAAATATTGATGTATATACTTGCATAGATTCAGGAATTAATGTATACTTACATCAACGGAGGAACAAGCGCATGCAGCGGTTTTTTCTTTATGCCAATCCCGGAAAACCAGAAACCATCCAGGCTGTCAGTGATTTCGCGGACTTGTTGATCAACAAAGGGTGCGAGGTTCTGCTTGACGGCTGGTTGTTTGACCTTTTGCATAAAGGGAAAAAGACCTCGCCTGATCAATTGGATAACAACGTGCAAGCGGTTGTTTGCTTTGGCGGGGATGGCACCATTCTTCGCATATTGCCGTATTTGGCGGCGCGGTACATTCCTGTCCTCGGTGTCAATATGGGGCACACGGGGTTTTTATTGCAGGTCAGCCCGGATGAGCTGGACGGCGTGCTGGACCGTTTTATCGCGCAGGATTATGAGATCAAGGAGCGCGCGATGCTCTCCTGTGAAATCAACGGCCAGGCTACCTACCTGGTGATGAATGAGTTTGCGCTGACCCGCGGCCAAAATCCCAGCAGCATCGTGGTGGATGTGCAGTATGAGAACGAGCGTGTCTTCACCATCCATGGCGACGGGGTA
This sequence comes from Clostridiales bacterium, assembly GCA_012728815.1. GTDB lineage: Bacteria > Bacillota > Clostridia > Christensenellales > Aristaeellaceae > UBA6115. Next base: position 2,961 of record JAAYEI010000069.1, on the reverse strand, counting down.
TTGGTATCCACGCCCACAGGCACGACAGGGTATTGCCTGTCTGCGGGCGGGCCTGTCATCTTCCCTGGCGTGCCCTGCCATATTGTGGTGCCCGTTTGCTCGCATATTATGCACCAGCGGCCAATCATCCTGCCGCAAACAGGCGATATCCGCCTGCTTGTGCGGGCCAATCACGGTGCCCGCCATCAAATCAGCATGGATGGGCAAATTGTGCTGGATCTTGACACTGAGAGCGAGGTGCGCATCACTCAGGCGAAAGAAGCCGCGCGGTTTATTCATTTTTCGCCGGAGCAATTCTTGACCCGGCTTGATTACAAACAAAAAAAGTGGAGCAATCACGTATATGGAGGTAAGCTATGAAAAGTACCAGGCAGGCAGCAATTCTTAATCTGATTGACAAGCACGATATCAAAACCCAAAAAGAACTGGCCGATATGCTCAAAACCCAGGGCTTTGAGGTAACCCAGGCTACCGTCTCCCGTGACATCAAGGAGATGCGCTTGCTGAAAGTTTTGACCGGTTTGGGGGAATACAAGTACGCAACAGCCGACCAGGCGGAATATTCCGTATCCGACCGCTTTGTGCGGATGTTTGTGGACTCGGTCATTTCCATTGAGGCAGCTGGCAATATCATTGTCATCAAAACGCTGGCCGGTTCTGCCAATGTGGCTGGCGAAGCCATCGACAGCATGCGCTGGCCGGAGATCGTGGGCACCCTGTCTGGTGACAACACCATTTTTGTCATCGTCCACAATGAGGCGGATGCCGAAGAAGTGGTGAGAAAGTTCAACGAAATCCTCAGATAAAAGGACAATATGTTAGATAGGTTACTGATTCGCAACATCGCCTTGTTTGAGGAGGCGAGCATTCAGTTTTCCACCGGTTTGCATGTGCTGACCGGTGAAACCGGTGCCGGGAAATCCCTGGTGGTGGACGCGGTCAATTTTTTGTGCGGTGCCCGGGCTGACCGCGATATGATCCGCGCGGGCGCAGATACCGCTTATGTTGAAGGTATTTTTATCATCGAGAACCAGGATGACTTGCTGGAACGTTTGCATCAGCAAAGCATCACGCTGGAAGATGGGCAGTTGATCCTTTCCCGGGAGTATCAGCGCAAAGGGCGCAGCATCTACCGTGTAAACGGGATGGCGGTCGCCTTATCCATCTATCAACAGCTGACCAGCCATTTGATTGACCTGCATGGCCAGCATGAGCACCAATCGCTCCTGCATGACAGCCAGCATCTGAGGTATCTTGACCTGCTGGGGGATCAGGAGCATGACAGTTTGCTGCAGCAGACAAGGGATGCCTACAGCGCCTATATGCAGGCAATGAAAGAATATGAATCTGCGCGCAAGAGCAGCGCGTCGCGTTCAGAACGGCTGGAGGTCCTTTCACTTCGCCAGAAGGAATTAAGAGATGCCAAGTTGGTCCCTGGTGAGGAAGAGAGTCTGCAGGCAGAAAAAACAATGCTCCGCAACGCGGAGAAGATTACGACTGCCATTCATGATATCAACAAAGCGTTGTTTGACGCGTCTGGTCAGAACACCGCAGGGATGTTATTGATGGAAGCGCAGTCTGCGCTTGAAAAAATCGTGTCCTTTCATCCAGCCTTTGAGGGCATCAGCGGCCGACTGTCCTCACTTTATTATGAGCTGGAGGAGATCAGCCACGATTTAAGCGCGCAGCTGCGTGACATCACGCATGATGACGCGCGGCTGGAAGAGGTGGAGCAGCGCCTGGATTTGCTGCGCAAACTGGAGCGTAAATACGGCCCCAGCATTGAGGAGATGCTGACCTACCTCGCCCAGTTGGAGGAAGAGCTGACACAGCTTGAAAACTTGGACGAAAGCCTTGAGCAATTGGACAGGTTACAAGCAGAATATAAAAAGCAGTTTTTACAGCTTGCGGAAAGCCTAAGCGTCTCCAGAAAAAAGCTGGCAGCGCGCTTTGAAAAGCGCGTTGAGAAGGAACTTAAGGATTTGAACATGTCCTCCACCAGGTTTCATATCCAGGTGGAGGCTAACCCCGCGAACATTCACGAGGATGGATATGATCAGGTGCGCATGCTGATTGCGCCGAACGTTGGGGAGGAATTAAAGCCGCTTTCCAAAATTGCCTCCGGCGGTGAGCTGTCCCGGGTGATGCTGGCCATGAAAACGCTGACTGCAGAGAAAAATGAAGTCCCCACCATGGTTTTTGATGAAATTGACACAGGTGTGTCTGGCACAACCGCCATGACCATCGCCCAAAAACTGAGCGACATCGGCCGCTTTCGTCAGGTTGTTTGCGTAACCCACCTGCATCAGCTTGCCGCCATGGCCACAACGCAGTACCACGTCAGCAAGGTGGAGGACGGGGGACGGACAAGGGCCTTTGTTACCCAACTGGATTTACCACAAAGGACACAGGAAATTGCCAAGATGCTGGGCGATATTGAAACGCAAGGGAAAAGCAGCCTCCAGCACGCGGAAGTGCTGTTAAAAGACGCCGCTCAGTATCGGACAAAACCGTCATAATCCGCGAATCATCTCATAGAATGTGGACCTGTCAGCGTTTAAATATTAAGTATCAACGCCATTTGTTGTTAAAGTATAAAATTAAATGATGAAATTATTACAAATGTGTGATACAATGCTCCTGTCAGAGAAACAATTATGCAAGGAGTTTGTTCATGCAAAACAGGTTCGCAATCCCGCTACGCTACAACATCAAAGAAAAACACGCGGGCAGTCATTTAAGCGCTGCGCAGCATGTTGCTGTTGATTGGGCGAAGGTGGATGATTATCACGCCATCCTGGATTTGGATTGCGTAAACGGGAATCTCCTGCGGCATTATATGGAACGGTTTCACCTGCGCGCTTGTGGAATTAGCAAAAGCATGGAAGCGCTTCATCAAGCCGATGTTGATGTGCTCCTCCATGCTGAAATCTTGAAAGCGGATCAGCACGACATCCCCTG
>JAAYEI010000068.1 GCA_012728815.1 Clostridiales bacterium | reverse complement strand
TGGTGACCGGTGTTGAGATGTTCCACAAGCTGCTGGACAAGGCGGAGGCCGGCGACAACATCGGCGCGCTGCTGCGCGGCGTTCAGCGCACGGAGATTGAGCGTGGCCAGGTGCTGGCCAAGCCCGGTTCCATCAAGCCGCACACCCACTTCTTCAGCGAGGTGTACGTGCTGACCAAGGACGAAGGCGGCCGCCACACGCCCTTCTTCAACGGGTACCGCCCGCAGTTCTATTTCCGCACGACGGACGTGACCGGCTCCATCAAGATGCCCGAGGGCGTTGAGATGGTGATGCCCGGTGACAACGTGCAGATGGAAGTGGAGCTGATCACGCCCATCGCGATTGAGCAGGGCCTGCGTTTCGCCATCCGCGAGGGCGGCCACACCGTGGGCTCCGGCGCCGTCGCCCGCGTCATCGAAGGCTGAGTTTCACTAATCGGTTCAACAACCGGGGTTGCCAGGCGGCGACCCCGGTTTTCATGTGTGTTGAAATTGATTCACATGAGCATGATTGCTTTTATGAAAAGTGATGATGTCGTTGCAAGCGGGGATGAAGGGAATCACCTGTCAGCAGAGTGATGGAACACAGCGAGTTTCGTGAAATGACCTGCACCGATCAGAGAAACATGAGCAGCACGGGGGAGAGGCCCGGGTATTATTGGCACAGGCAGCATGTATCATAGTGGGTTTGCAACAGCTTGTTTTGAATCGAACTAATTTTTGAGTCCGAATGCACTTGCCAGGGCAAGAACATTTACTTTACACACTCACAAAAAGTGTCAGAAAAACCACAAAATGGTGTAGGTTAGCTATAATCGCCGAGTATCTTGAAACATATGTGAAAGACAAGAAATTGAATGGTAAAAACACCATTTAGAACTCAATTATCCTGCTGCATTGAACAGATTGGCAGTAAAAACAGGACAATTTAACAATAGTCAGAAGAAAGTTAGCTCTCAAACAAACAATAGGTCCATTATGCTCGTGAATGGCACTGGAAGTTCCTGAGCAAGGTTACAAAGTGATTCCGCAAGCTTCTGTCAAAGGATACGGCTTTATCTATTCGTTAAATCATTTTCAGGTCATTGTTCAGATTAACTTAGCACATATCAGCATTGCGTCATTGTGGTCAGCCATCATCATTCTAAAGGTCAGATCCGGCATATATTGATAGCTTGTTTTATTCTTCGCATGCTTGAATCTGAGGTACTCAGTTTCATGAAAACTTTTGAAGTAGAGTGCTTTTATTAACGCCACCATCCACAAAGCTGCAGAGCAAGTTCTGTGCTTTAGAATAGACTAAATCAAATCTGTCATTCAAGCGGCATGCTGCGAAGCGGAAATGATGAAGGTCATGACAGGGGAAGCAGTCAGAACCAGGAAGTGGGAGAGAAATATGATGCATGGTTTTACGCATGATGAAACCATGCGGGCAATAGAAGGCAGCCCATACGTTTTACAGGATCGATTTAAAGCGATTTTAATTTTGGTAAGCGGGCTATCTTCATCTTAGTCGCAAAAACTTTCCAAGCTTTAAAGCCCCCAATCTTTCATTTGAGCTTCGGCACATCCATCCCGAGAAAACAGAACGGGTGAAGTCACTCACTCATGGCTATCGGGAAGATTCTGCCTGATGCTTTTCGTTCATGAAAGGTACATGGCAGAAACGACAGCGCGAGAGCGCTGCAATGGGGTCAATAGATCCGCGTACTTTTTCTGCTTGCAGATAGATTTCCAAGCACAAACGATTGGACACATCATAACATCATGTGAGGGGGCGATTATGTGTGAGGCTGGCATTATAAAAGCCTGGGGTATCAGGCTTTAGAGCAAAAATCGGCAAATGGGCATAAAAATGCGCAGCAATCTCATGGTGGCATGCAGTTCTACCTATGTATTCGCAAAAGAAGCCTTTCGCGAATAGATATTGCAGTTATCTTGCAGGAGCAATGTGGAGAGCTTATCAGCAAGTTTACCTTATCAGTTATCCTTCTCCTTGTTGGTGCAGTCCCCCGTCCTGCATCTAAGGAACAAAAAAGTTGCTTTTCAGGCCCTTGTTGTCATCAAGAGAAGCCTAATCGCATTTTAGTGCGCTCGACAGTTTCCTGCCTTCATGCGCTGTTTGCTGCCTTCACCAGATGGACGCCCGATACCCTGTCAATGGTTCTTGCCGGGCGCATACCTTGTCCAAGACATTCCCAGCCAACTGGTTATGCTCAGATTTGTTATTACAGTAATTACAAGCAATTTGGATGCAGGCAAACTGTCCACGGACATGCCTGGCTTGCTGATTCAGCCTCTGCGTGCTGTTTTTGATGTACAGCCTGCTTTCCTGGGCAACGGCGCGGCGCTCATTCTCTCTTTGCCACTTCTCCCCTATTGAGATGGACTCTTCCGGGCTCTCAGCCCAGGATCAGGAGGTCAATGCCTCCTCACCCTGCATCCCTCCATCCGCCTGCTGCTGGCCCTGGATGGCTGCCTTGGCCAGCTGGTCGCAGCGGTTGTTCTCCGGATGATCAGCATGGGCGGGCACCTTGTGGAAGCTCACCTCATGCTTGCGCAGGGTCAGCAGCAGCAGGTGCCAGAGGTCCTGGTTTTCCACCGGCTTCTTGTCCGATGTTTTCCAGCCGTTCTTGACCCAGTTGTCCACCCATTTTTTGTTGATGGCGTCCACCACATAGGTGGAGTCAGAATGCACCCGCACACGGCAGCGCTCCTTCAGCGCGCCCAGGCCGCTGATGACGGCAAACAGCTCCATGCGGTTGTTGGTGGTATGGGGCATGGCGCCGCTGAGTTCCTTCACATGATGGCCGAACTTCAGAATGGCGGCCCATCCCCCGGGCCCTGGGTTGCCAGAGCAGGCGCCGTCAGTGTACAGGTCGATTTCCCGCAAGCTCTGTGTCATTTGCTTCCCTGCACCAGGGCCAGGGTATCCCGGGCAATCACCAACTCCTCGTTGGTGGGGATGACCAGGATGCGCACCTTGCTGTCCGCGGCGGCCACATCGCGCTCCTTGCCACGCACCTGATTCTTTTCTTTGTCCAGTTTGACACCCAGGTACTCCATGTTGCTCAGCACACGTTCACGCAGCTCTGCGGAGTTTTCGCCGATGCCCGCGGTGAACACAATGGCATCCACGCCACCCATGACCGCGGTGTAAGCGCCGATATATTTCTTGATGCCATTATGCAGCAGATTCAGCGCGATCTGGGCGCGCTGATGCCCTTGGGCCGCCGCCTCCTCCACGTCACGCATGTCGCTGCTGAGGCCGCTGACACCCAGCAGGCCACTTTTCTTGTTGAGCACGTCCATCATCTGGTTGATGTCCAGATGAAGGTGGTTCATGATGTACTGCAGGCTGGCCGGGTCCACATTGCCGCTGCGGGTGCCCATCAGCACGCCCTCAAGCGGTGTCAGGCCCATGCTGGTGTCCACACTCTTGCCGCCATCCACCGCGCAAAGGCTTGAACCATTGCCCAGGTGGCAGGTGATGATTTTGAGGTCTTTGGCATCCCGGCCCAGCATCCTGGCCGCGCGCTCGCTCACGTAGCGGTGGCTGGTGCCATGGAAGCCATAGCGGCGCACCTTCAGGTCGGTATAGTATTCCATCGGCATGCCATAAAGAAAGCTCTTGGGCGGCATGCTCTGATGGAAGGAGGTGTCAAACACCGCCACCATCGGCGTATCCTTCATCACCATCTGGGTGGCGCGAATGCCCATGAGGTTGGCGGGGTTGTGCAGGGGCGCGAAACTGCTGTTCTGCTCAATGGCCTTCAGGCAGTCCTCGTCAATCAGCGAAGAAGCGGTAAAATGCTCTCCCCCATGCACCACACGGTGGCCAACGGCGCCAATTTCATCCATGCTGTTGAGCACGCCATGCTCCTCGTGAACCAGCGCCTGCAGCATCTGTTTGCAGGCCTCAATGTGGTCGGGCATGTGCATGTCAAGCTCGTATTTGTGCTCTCCCCTGGTCTGCTTCAGGCGGCCACCCGGAATGCCAATGCGCTCCACCAGGCCTTTGGCCATGGTAACCTCCCGCTCCATATCGATCAGCTGGTACTTCAGGGAGGACGAGCCCGCATTCACAATCAAAATCTTCATTCCTATGCCTCCTACGTTTCTCAAAAGTCATTATACTGCAAACGGGCGCTGTTTCAAAGGGTTTCGCGGCCTGAAAGCCAAATCAGCAGGCCATTTGCCGCCCGCCAGGGCGAACACGGCGACCAATCAAAAACACCATGCGCATGGCATGGCATTTATGGGGCTGGCGGAGAGTCAGGGATTTGAACCCTGGTCACGCTATTAACGTGAACACGATTTCCAGTCGTGCGCCTTCGACCACTCAGCCAACTCTCCACACAAGGCGCCGTGAAGAAATATACCATACAAACGCTTGTGCGTCAACGTAGACTTGGCGGGCTTCCGCCCGCGCAGCGTTGTAGGATGAAGTGAAACAGAAGAGAACACCGATATCCTGCATCTTGGCATCACAATACACACATCAAGGATCAGTCCCTTGAGCCAGGCTGATTGCGCGCATTGGCCCGGGAGGCACCACCCCAACACACCGCTCCAAACCGCGGGCTTTGCTTCCGGTTTTTTACCTGCCGGTATGAGGCCTGTCCCCGGTGCCTGGGTGCCGCCTTAACTTGACAGCCAATTGACCAGGTCTCATAATGCAAGCGGAACTGGAGGTTTGATGTTGCGCAGAATTGTGTCCGTTTTGCCTGGCAGCCCCGCGTCACGACACCGGATTTCACCCGGTGATATTTTATTGCGCATCAATGAGGAGCCGGTGCTGGATGAGATTGACTACCAGGCCCTGACCGCCAGGCGCTATGTGAAGCTGACGCTGAGCAACCCGGAAGGCGAGGTGCGGGACGTGAAGCTGGTCAAGTCTCTGGAGACGGCGCTTGGCTTGCAGTTTGACGACTCCTTGATTGGCAATCCCCGCACCTGCGGCAACAACTGCGTGTTCTGCTTTGTCCAACAGATGCCGCAAGGCCTGCGGCCTTCGCTGTACCTCAAGGACGATGACTGGCGCCTGTCTCTGTTGATGGGCAACTACATCACGCTGACCAACGTGGGCCCGAATGAGTTTGAGCGCATCATCCGCCGGCGGGCCAGCCCCCTGTACATCTCCGTGCATGCCACCGACATGGCGCTGCGCGAGCAGATGATGGGCAACAGGCATGCGTCAGGGCTGATGGAGCGCCTGCAGCGGCTGAAGGATGAGGGCTTGTCTTTCCACAGCCAGCTCGTGCTGTGCCCCGGGCTGAACGACGGGCCCGTGCTGCGCAGGTCCCTGCACGATTTGTTGGCGCTGGCGCCCGCGGCGCTGTCCGTGGCCGTGGTGCCTGTGGGGCTGACCCGGCACCGGGAGGGCCTTCCCCCCATCCGCCCCTATACCCAGGAAGAGGCGCTGGAGGTACTGGCGATTTGCACAGCCTTCCAGGAGACGGCGCTGGAGAGCATCGGGACACGGTTCGCATTTGTCGCTGATGAGTTTTACAGCCTGGCTGGCAGCCCCATCCCCCCGGATGAGGCCTATGAGAACTATGCGCAGCTTGAAAACGGCGTGGGCATGCTGCGCCGGTTTGAGACGGAACTGGCGGCTGCCGCGCTGGAGGCGGCACCCGCCAAGCCTGCCGCAGCGCAGTTCCGGGTGCTGCTGCCCTGCGGCACCGCGCTGGCACCCTACCTGACCAGCTGGCTGGACCGCTACCTGCCCTCCCACATTGAGGCCGAAATTGTGCCCATCCGCAACGACTTCTTTGGGGAGACTGTCACCGTGTCCGGCTTGATCGTGGGACAGGATTTGATCGCGCAGCTGGCCGATCGCCAGGCGGACGCTGTCCTGATCTGTGAAATCATGCTCAACAGCGAGCGGACGGTTTTTTTGGACGACCTTCGGCCACAGGATGTGGCAGAGCGCCTGGGCATCCCTGTGCGCGTGTTCCCCAACCAGGGCGGCGCGTTTCTCAGCGCGCTCAATGCCTTGGGATGCACCGAACCAAAGGACGAGAAACCAACATGAAACCACTTGTTGCCATCATTGGGCGCCCCAATGTGGGCAAATCCACCTTCTTTAACGTGATTGCCGGGCAACGCATCGCCATTGTGGAGGACATTCCCGGCGTGACGCGCGACCGCATCTACGCGGACACCACCTGGAACGGCCGTGAATTCACGCTGATTGACACCGGCGGCATCGACACGGAATCAGACGATGTGCTGCTGTCCCAGATGCGCCGCCAGGCACAGATTGCCATTGAGACGGCGGACCTGATCTGCTTTTTTACCGATGCCAGGCAGGGCTTGACCGGCCAGGACGAGGACATCGCCGACCTGCTGCGCCGCTCAATGAAGCCGGTGATTTTGGTCATCAACAAGCTGGATTACGAGGGGCTGGCTTCCGCGCTCTATGAGGGCTATGCCCTGGGCCTGGGCGACCCGATTGGCATTTCAAGCACCAACATGCTTGGCCTGGGTGACCTGTTGGATGAGATTGTAAGGCAGCTGCCGCCGGACACCGCGGAGGGTGACGAGCAGGGCGATGTGATCAACCTGGCCATTGTGGGGCGGCCCAACGTGGGCAAGAGCAGCCTGGTCAACCGCCTGCTGGGTGAGGAACGGGTGATGGTGTCCGACATCCCCGGCACCACGCGCGACGCGATTGACACCCGCTTTGAGCATGAGGATGGCAGCCTTTACAACATCATAGACACCGCGGGCATCCGGCGAAAGCGCAGCATTGAGGACCAGAGCCTGGAGCGCTACAGCGTGCTGCGCAGCATCGCCGCCATCCGCCGCTGCGACGTGGCCATCCTGCTCATTGATGCGCTGGACGGCGTGACCGAGCAGGACATGCGCATCGCCGGGCTGATTCGGGATGAGGGCAAGGCCGTCCTGGTCGTGGTGAACAAATGGGACGCCCTGGAAAAGCAGACCGGCACCCTGGAGGAATACCGCCTGCAGGTGCTGGACCGGCTCAAGTTCATCAACTTCGCGCCGGTGCTGTTTATTTCCGCCCTGACCGGGCAACGCGTCCTGACGGTGTGGGAGACGGTGGCCCAGGTCCATGCCCAGGCCGGCAAGCGCATCCCGACCGGCCTGCTCAATGAGTTGATCGGTGAGGCGCAGCTGGCCCTGCAGCCGCCCATGGAGGGCGGAAGGCGCCTGAAAATCTTCTATGCGACCCAGATGGGCAGCTTCCCCCCCACCTTTATCCTGTTTGTGAACGACACGCAGCTGCTGCATTTCGCCTACCAGCGCTATCTGGAGAACCAGTTGCGCAAAGCCTTTGATTTTTCCGGCACGCCAATCCGGTTCGTGCTGCGGGAAAGAAGCAAGGAGGAAGCCCAGTGAGCCTGCCCCAGTTTCTGCTGACCGCGCTGATTGCCTATTTGATTGGCAGTTTTTCCTCCGGCATCTTTGTAGCAACCCTCAAGGGGCGTGACATCCGCAAGGAGGGCAGCAAAAGCTCCGGCGCCACCAACGTGACCCGGGTGCTGGGGCCTTCCTATGGCCTGGTGACCTTTCTGGGGGATTTTGCCAAATCGGCGTTGGCCTTGGGCGCGGGCTACCTGATTGCCGGCTTGAACGGCGCGCTGGCGGCCTCCCTGTTCACGGTGATTGGCCACAACTGGCCGGTGTACTATCAGTTCAAAGGCGGCAAGGGCGTGGTCTGCTCCGTGGCGGTGGTGCTGCTGATTTGCCCGCTGGAGGCCAGCATCGTAGGCGCCATCACCATCCTGATTATCTGGCTGACCCGCTATGTTTCCCTGGGGAGCCTGAGCTTTCTGGCGCTCAGCGCGCTGTTTCTGATGGTTCGCCGGGGCATGCACCCCTATGGCTGGTGGGCGTTGATCCTGCTGGCGCTGGGCCTGTTCCAGCACAGGGAAAACATTGGCAGGCTGCTGAAAGGCACAGAAAACAAGCTCAGCTTCAAAAAGAAGACAAGCGCATAGTATCCGCTTTATTTCCTGTTGTAATCCCTGATCCAGGCGGCCAGGTCAATGTCCGCAAGGGTTGGCGCACTCAAATCCGCCAGGGGATGTCCAGCCACCGCGCCCACCGCCAGCACCGGCATGCCCGCGCGCGCCCCGGCTACAACGCCGGCATCGGCGTCCTCCACTACCAGGCAGTCTGCCGCGGGCAGTTGCAGCAGGCTGGCGGCCAGCAGGAACACCTCCGGGTCTGGCTTGCTGTGCTTGATCTGGTTGCCGTCCGCAACCGCCTCAAACAGCCTGGCGATGCCAGTCTGCCGCAGGATGGCGGGCGCGTTTTTGCTGGAGGAACCGATGGCCGTCCGAATGCCCATGTCCAGCAGGGCATGCACGGTGTCAAGCGCGCCGGGCAGCAGCGCGTCCCTGGTTAGCTGGTTGATGAGGGCTACATAATAGCTGTTCTTGCGCTCAGCCAGGTTCCGTTTCTCATCTTGTGTGTAGGGGCGCTCTGATTTCTCCAGGATGATTTCCAGGCTTTCCATCCGGCTGACCCCGCGCAGGCGCTGGTTGATCTGCCGGTCAAAGGGGATGCCCTCCTCATCCGCCATCTGCTTCCAGGCCTCATAATGGCTGTCATCCGTGGTGACCAGCACGCCGTCCAGGTCAAAAATCACCGCTTGTATCATCCCGCGCTCCTATCCCAGCATGGAGAAAAAGTCCACCTGGTTGGTGTCGTTAAGGCCATTGAGCGCGCCGCTCTCGCGCAGCAGCTCGATGTTGGAGGCGCTCAGCCTGGCCTTTTCCTTTAAGTCCTCAATGGAAACATAGCCTTCCGCCCGGGTGTCCAGAATGCCCTGGGCGGCCGCCTCCCCAAAGCCGGGCAGGGAGGTGAAGGGGCAGCGCAGGGCGCCTTCCTCAATGACAAACCGTGTGGCGTCGCTCTTCATCAGGTCTACTGGCAAGAAGGTGAAGCCGCGCAGGTTCATCTCGCACACCAGCTCCAGTACGGTGATTTCGTTCTCGTTTTTATCTGTGCGCTCCCGCTGGGGGATGTCGTACAGCGCCTGCAGGTCTTGTTTGATATAGCTGAGTGGACGGTTCATGGTCAGGGCGTTGAAGCCCTTGCCGCGGATGGAGAAGTAGGCGGCATAGTACACCAGCGGCTGGTGCACCTTGAACCAGCCCACCCGCAGGGCCATGGTCACATAGGCCACGGCATGCCCCTTGGGGAACATGTAGGCGATCTTCCAACAGCTTTTGATAAACCAGTCAGCCACCTCGTGGCTGCGCATGGCCTGCTCCATGCTGTCCGTCAGCCCCCTGCCCTTGCGCACGTTCTCCATGATGTCAAAGGCCATTTTGCTGGTCAGGCCTTTTTGCAGCAGGGCCATCATGATGTCCTCGCGGGTGCAGATGCACTCCGACAGGCTCGCCACGCCTTCCAGGATCAGCTCCCGTGAGTTGCCCGCCCAGACCTCCCTGCCGTGGGAGAGGCCGGAGATGCGGATCAGGTCGGCCATGGTGGTGGGCTGGGTATCGTCCAGAATGCCCCGCACAAAGGGTGTGCCAAACTCGGGAATGCCCAGGGTGCCGGTGCTCCACCCCAGGCTGGCGGCGTCCAGCCCCAGCGCCTCTGGCGAGCGGAACAGGGACATCACCTGCGGGTCATCCAGCGGGATGTCCTGATAGCTGAGGCCCGACAGGTCCTCCATGTGGCGGATCATGGTGGGGTCATCATGGCCCAGCACGTCCACCTTGACCAGCACATCATGCATGGAGCTGAAGTCATAGTGGGTGGTGATGGCGTCCTTCTCCTGGTCGTTTGCGGGGCGCTGGATGGCGGTGAACTGGTTGATTTCGTATTCTTTGGGCAGGATGACCATGCCGCCGGGGTGCTGCCCGGTGGTGCGCTTCACGCCGATGCAGCCGGATGCCAGCCTGGCCGTTTCAGCCTGGGAGGCCGTTTGCTGCCGGTCCTCCAGGTAAGCGCGGACATAGCCAAAGGCGGTCTTTTCCTGCAGGGTGCCGATGGTGCCGGCGCGGAAGACGTAGCCCGCGCCAAAGAGCTTCTCCACATGCGCGTGGGCCTTGGCCTGGTATTCACTGCAGAAATTCAGGTCAATATCAGGCACCTTGTCCCCCTCAAAGCCCAGGAAGACTTCAAAGGGGATGTCGTAACCATCCTTGACATAGGGCTGGCCGCAGCCCGGACAGGCCTTGTCCGGCAAATCCAACCCGGTCTGGTACTGTGGCGGCACCTCAAAATCAGCTTCCCCGCACTGGGGGCAGCGGTAATGGGGCGGCAGCGGGTTGACCTCGGTGATGCCGCAGAGCGTGGCCACAAATGAGGACCCCACCGAGCCGCGGCTGCCCACCATGTAGCCGTCTTGCTGGGACTGGGCCACCAGCTTCTGGGCGATGGCGTACAAGGTGGCGTAGCCATAGCCGATGATGGCGTCCAGCTCCTTGTCCAGCCGCGCGCGCACCAATTGGGGCAACGGGTCGCCATATAGGCGCCGCGCGGCCTGCTCGCTGCTGTTGCGGATGTCCTCATCCGCCTCCTCCCAGACCGGGGAGAAGGTGGTTTTACCCTCTGGATGCTTGGGGTAAAGGGTCACCTCCCCCACCATCCCGGCGATCCTGGCCGGGTTGGTGATCACCAGCTCCCTGGCCTTCTCCTCCCCCAGCCAGGCGAATTCCCGCAGCATTTCATCGGTGGTGCGCAGATAAAGGGGCGGCTGGTCATCCGCGCCTTCCTTTTCCATGGGCAGGCTGTTCTTGATGATGCTGCGGTAAATGGCATCCTCGGGGTTGAGGAAGTGCACGTCGCCTGTGGCCACCACGGGCAGGCCCAGCTTCTCCCCCAGCTGGACCAGGCTGCTGTTGACCTGGCGCAGCAGATCCATGCTGGTGATGCGCCCCTGGCGCACCAGCGGCTCATAGTTGCTTTCCGGCTGCACCTCAATGAAATCATAAAAGGCGGCGATCCGCTCCAGGTCCTGTTGGCTCTTGCTGTGCAGCACCGCCTGGTACAGCTCGCCCTCCAGGCAGCCGCTGCCCAGCAGCAAGCCTTCCCGGAACCTGATGATCTGGTCACGCGGCAGCAGCGGCTCACGGAAGAAATGCTGCATGTGGGAGAGGGACACCAGGCGGTTGAGGTTGGTCATGCCCTGCTGGTCTTTGACCAGGATGGTGACATGATGGCGGCTGTTGCGGTTGTAGCCGGTGATCAACTCATTGATGTCGCGCAGGGTGGCGGCGCCGCGGCCTGCGGCCTCCTGCAGCATGATGGCCAGGCACTGGGCGGTGGCGGTCGCGTCGCTGACTGCGCGGTGCGCGTTTTTCAGCACGACGCCCAGGTGGCGGCACAGGCTGGCCAGGTTGTAGCGCTTCATGTCCGGGTACAGCTTCTGCGCGAAGGCCAGGGTGTCCAGCTGCGGCAGGGAAAAGCTACGCTGCAGCCGCGCCAGCTCCGCGCCCAGGAAGGCCATGTCAAACTCCGCGTTGTGAGCGGCCAGTGGGCACTGGCCGATGAAGTCCATCAGCTTGGGCAAGGCCTGGGCAGCGTCCGGCTGATCCTTGAGCATGTAATCCTGGATTTTGGTAATCTGGATGACCTTTTCGCTGAGCGGGATCCCCGGGTTCACCAGCATGGAGAAGAAATCCACCACCTGGCCTTCCTGCAGCTTGACCGCGCCGATTTCAATGATGCGGTCCGCGAAGGGGTTGAGACCCGTGGTCTCAAAATCCAGCACCACAATGGGCTGGTCAAGGCCCGCGTCGGTGGCGTCCTTGACGATGCCGCGGTCGTCGATCATGTTGCCTTCCATGCCCGGAATCAGCTTGATTTTGTGCTTACGCGCGGCGGCATAGGCCTCGGGGAAGGCCTGCACCACCGCCTTGTCGGTGATGGCGATGGCGCTGTGCCCGAAAGCTACGGCCTGCTCTATCAGGTCGCTGGCGGACACCAGCCCGTCCATGAAACTCATGTGGGTGTGGGCGTGCAGCTCAATGCGCTTGTCAGCCGCCTTGTCCTGGCGCCGGGGCAGGTCGTGGGCACTGATATCCCGCGCCATGATGGTGAGCACGTTGTCATAGTTGTCCATCTGGCAAAAGCCGCGCACCTTCAGGCCCACCCCTGGCTGGATGCGGCTGATGGTGTCATCTATCTTTTTCTTATCAGCAGCCGGGTCGCCGGAACCGCCATCATCGTTCCGGTAGCCATTGGGGCGCCCGCCCAGGAAAATCTTGCAGGTAATGCTCTCGGTGTTGTCGCTGAGCACAAAAATGAACAACACTGATTCACTTTTCTGAATGTTGCGGCGCTCCACGCTGATGACCTTGCCGGCAATGACCACCCTGCCGGAAAGCTCGGTCAATTCCCGGATGGGCACAGGCTCCTGGGCAATCTGGCTGCCGATGATGCGCGGACTCTTCTTCTTTTCTAACGGTTTCTTTGTTTTTGGTTCCGCCTTGTCTGGCGTGGCTTGCTGCTGGGCCATCAGGGCCTGCTGGTGTTCGCGCTGGCGTGCCTGGATAGCCACCCGCGCCTTCAAATCCTGTGCCAGGCGCAGGACGATGGGCGGCCTGATGAGAAAAATGTCATAAATGGCCTGGGACAGCTTCAGCTGCACCTGCTGCTGCTTCATGTAGTCAAGGGCGAATTGGTCCGGCAGCTCCAGCACCAGGCCCTCATGTTCCGAAAGCCAGGCAATCTGGGCCACCCATTGTTCCATGGCAGGGTAGTGCTTGAGCAGGATGGGCTCCAGCACTTGGCGGTAGCCGTCCGGCTGCGCCAGGAACTGGTCTGCCAGCTTGGGGGAAGCGATGCGCAAGCTGATGTCCATCCTGGGGAAGGCGCGCCGCAGCAGCCGCCGGATGGAATGAAACTGCTGTTCACCAATCAGGGTGTCGCAGGTCAAGTACACCACTGCGCGGCCTTTCCTGGCGAAATATTCCACGCTCACCAAATGCAGCTTGCCATCAAGCTCCGGCATTTGCTGGTACAGGCTGCGCAGAAATCCGGTATCAGCCATCAGCGCGCTCCCCGCCTGCCTGCTGGCTCAGGTGCTCATCGATCATGCGCAGCAACTCGGGCACAGGGTCACCCGCTATCCTTTTCACGAACTTGCCCTGCCTGTAAAGCGCGCTGCCGCTCTTTCCCCCACACAGGGCGATGTCGGCGTCCCGCGCCTCCCCAGGCCCGTTGACCACGCAGCCCATGATGGCCACCTTGATGTTCTGTGTGATGTGTTGTCCATATTCCTCCACGCGCTTGGCGATGGCTTCTATGTCCACCTCGGTGCGCGCGCAGGTGGGGCAGGAGACCAGCTCAAAGCCGCCGCGCAGGCCCACCGCTTTGAGGATGGCAATGGCAGCGGGTGGTTCCGCCAGGGGGCTGCCCGTCAGGGAAACGCGGATGGTGCTGCCGATGCCATCCAGCAGCAGGGCCCCAATGCCAATGGCAGATTTGATGGTGCCCTGGCCGGGCAGGCCGGCCTCGGTCACACCCAGGTGCAGGGGGTAATCAAAGGTGCGCGCCGCCAGGCGGTAGGCCGCCACCATGAGCGGCACATCACTGGCCTTCATGGACAGCACGATGTCCGTAAAGCCGGCCTGCTCCAGCAGGCGCACGTGGCCCGCCGCGCTGTCCACCAGGCCCTGCGCGGTGACACCGCCATCCCGGGACAGAATACCCCGGGGCAGGGAACCCGCGTTCACCCCGATGCGAATGGGCACCCGGTGGGCGCGGGCGCAGTCAGCCACGCTGCGCACCGCCGCCTGGTCGCGCAGGTTGCCCGGGTTGATGCGCAGCTTGTCAATGCCCTGCTCCACCGAGGTGATGGCCAGCTGATGGTCAAAATGGATGTCGGCCACCAGGGGCAGGACGGTGCTGTCCTTCAGCGCCCGCACCGCCCGGGCGCAGGCCATGTCATACACGGACACGCGCACCAGGTCGCAGCCCGCCAGGCCCAGCTGGCGGATCTGCTCAGCGGTTCTGGCCACGTCACGGGTGTCGGTATTGGTCATGGATTGCACGCTGACGGGGTTCTTCCCCCCCATCAACAGCCGGCCAACCTTTACTTCCCTTGTCAATCCCATTAAAACAACCTGACCACGTCACGGAAGGTGATGAAGATCATCAGCGCGAACAGCAGGACCATGCCAACCGCGTGCACATAGCCCTCCTTGGCGATGGGCTTGCCGCGCACCGCCTCCAGCAGCAAAAACACAATGCGGCTGCCGTCCAGCCCCGGGATAATCAGCAGGTTCATCAGGCCCAGGTTGATGGAGATGACCACCATCAGGTACAGATATCCTTCAAGCTGGGAGCGCTGAATCTCATCCACGATCATTTTGGTGATGCCCACCACCCCGGCCACCTCCCCCGCGCCCTCACCACGGGTGACCAGGTTGACGATGGCTTGGACCACCATCCTGCCCGCATCCCAGGACAGCTTGAGGGACTTCCCCATCACCTGAAACAGGCTGCCGGGCTCCATGCGCATGGGCTGGGTGACAGCCATCATGATGCCGATCAAATTGCGCTGCTCCACCGGGTCAAAGCGCGGGCTGATCTGCATTGTCACTTCCTGCTGCGCGCCGTCCACCTGGCGCGTTACGACGATGATCCTGGGCTGGCCGGGTTCACCTTGCGCCAGGAGCTCTGAGAGGTTGTCGGAGACTGCCTGTCCGTCCACAGACACAAAGGTGTCCCCGGGCAACATGCCGGCTTCGTGGGCGGCGCCGTCCTGATTGACAGACTGGACCACGGTGACCGGCGGCCCCTCGGGCACCGGGATGCCGGAGAGGCCAAACAGCAGCATGGCGGCCAGCACGGCCAGCGCCAGGTTCATCAGCGGGCCCATGATGATGGTCAGCAGGCGCTTGCCCACGCTGAAGTTGCCGAAATAGCGGGGGTCATTCAGGTACTCGCCTTTGGTGTCATCCTCGCCGTAAAAGGCGCAGTAGCCCCCCAGGGGGATGGCGCGCAGGTGAAAACTGGTCTCGTGCTTTTTTCGTTTCCAGGTGAGCAGGCTGGGCCCAAAGCCGATGGCAAACTCGCGCACCGGGATGCCCATGAGCCGGGCCGCGAAGAAGTGCCCGGCCTCATGCACGGTAATTAAGATTCCAAACAGCAGGATGGCTGCCAGGATATAGAAAATGGTCATGTATCCTCCAAGGTAATCCTGGTGATTTGACGCCCTGCCCGGTCACGGGCCAGGCGGTCGGCTTCCATCACGGCTTCCAGGCTATCCGCTGGCAGGGCGCCCAGGCCCTGCAGGCTGTCCTCCACCACCGCGGCAATGTCTGTAAAGCGGATGCGCCGCTTGAGGAAGGCGTCTACCGCCACCTCGTTGGCGGCGTTGAGCACGCAGCTGGCGGCGCCCCCCGCGCGCAGGGCCTGGACTGCCAGGCGCAGGGCAGGAAAGCGCTCGGTATCCGGCGCCTCAAACTGTAATGTACCCAGCTGATCCAGGCGCAAAGGTGCCGTGCCGCTCACGATACGTTTTGGGTAGGCCATGGCAAAGGCAATCGGCGCGCGCATATCCGGCAGGCCCAGCTGCGCCAGCACCGCGCCATCCGCAAAAGCCACCATGGAATGCACGATGCTCTGCGGGTGTATCAGCACCTCCAGCTGGTCGGTTCCGGCGTCAAACAGCCATTTGGCTTCGATTAATTCCAGCGCCTTGTTGAACATGCTGGCGGAATCCACCGTGATTTTGGGGCCCATCTGCCAGTTGGGGTGGCGCAGCGCGTCCTGGGGCTGGACCTCCCGCATCTGCTTTGAGGTAAAATCGCGAAAGGGGCCGCCGGAGGCGGTGAGGATGATGCGCTCATAAGGGTTGTGGGCTGCCGCCATCAGGCACTGGTAGATTGCGCTGTGCTCGCTGTCCACCGGGATGAGGGTGGGGTCATCCGCGCTGGGCGGGCACAGGCTCATCACCAGGTGGCCTCCCGCCACCAGCGCTTCCTTGTTGGCCAGCAGCACCCGGCGGCCTGCCTGCCGGGCGGCCAGCACACCAGCCAGGCCCACCATGCCCACCACGCTCACCAACACGTCATCACAATCAGCCAGGCCGGCGATTTGTGAAAGGGCTTCCGGGCCAAAGAACCACTGGCTGCCCCGCACATCCACCGGCAGGGGGACCTCCCCCGCGCTAAGGCCCGCCAGGCGCGGGCGGTGGGCGCGCACCTGGTCAAACAGCAGCTCTGCCTGGCTGTGGGCGCTGAGGGCCACCACCTCAAACAGCTCCGGGTGGCGCGCCACCACATCCAGCGCCTGGCGGCCGATGGAACCGGTGGAGCCCAGGATGGCGATGCGGCGTTTTCTCATCACGTCACATCCAGGGCAGGGCCTGGTAGAGATAGATGAGGGTTCCGCTGAACAGGACGCTGTCCAGCCTGTCCATCATGCCGCCATGGCCTGGGAAAATGTGGCTGTAATCCTTGATGCCGCAGTGGCGTTTGACAAAGGAGGCCAGCAGGTCACCAATCTGCCCGGCGATGCCGCCCACCACGCCCAGGATCAGGAAGTTGAGAAAATGTGGCATGCGCACCTGAAAGCTCAGGCCCACAAGGTACACCAGCACCGCGGCCAGCAGGCTGCCCAGCAGGCCGGCCGCGGAGCCCTCCAGCGTTTTCCTGGGGCTGATGGCTTCGTTCAGCTTGGTCTTTCCGTGCTTGGAACCAACAAAAAAGGCCAGGGAATCCCCTGTCACCGGGATAAAAAAGGCCAGGCTGAGCAGCACGCGCTGCAGGCCGATGGGCTCAATGCGGGTCATGCCCAGCAGGCTCATGGCCGGCAGGGCCACGGTGAACAGCGGCAGCACAGACATGGTAAGGTCCTCCAGGCGGGGTTCCTCCCGGAACATCACGATGGAAGATACAACAAACAGGGTGACAGACACCAGGATGACCAGCAGCACCAGGCTGGCCACGTCCGTGAGCAGCAAAAAGCCCGGGATGGCGATGATCAGGGCTGTCCAGGTCGGCCAGGCCACCAGGTTGTGCCCGGCGGTGCACAGGGCATTGAACACCTCATACAGCGCGATGCACACGCAGGCGGTCCACAGCAAAGAAAAGACCCAGCCGCCAAAGTACAGCGCCAGGAAGAGCAACAGCAGCAGGGCTGCGCCGGTGATGATGCGTGATGTCATGCCTTACGTCCCCCAAAACGGCGGTCGCGCCCGCCATAGGTGGCCAGCGCTTCTTTGTAGTGGGCCACGGTGAAATCCGGCCAGAGGATGTCCGGGAACAGCAGCTCTGCATAGGCGGACTGGAACAGCAGGAAATTGCTCAGGCGCTGCTCACCGCTGGTGCGGATCAGCAGGTCCACCTGCGGCTGCCCGGCGGTGTACAGGCGTTGGCTGATGCTGCCCAGGTCCACCTGGTCTGGGCGCAGGGCCCCGGACTGAACCTCAGCCAGCAACAGGCGCACCGCGCGCAGCATTTCACTGTGCGCGCCGTAGTTGAGCGCGATGTTCAGCTGCAAGCCGGTGTTCTGCGCCGTTCTTTCCGTGGCTTGCAGCACTGCCTGCCGTGCGGGCTGGGTCAGGCCGTCAACATCCCCCAGGATGCGGATGCGCACCTGGTTTTGATGCAGCTCGTCAATCTCTGAATGAAAAAATTCCACAATCAGCCGCATCAGCGCGGCCACCTCAGCTTCGGGCCGGGACCAGTTCTCGGTGGAAAAGGCATAGAGGCTGAGCACCTGGATGCCGATGTCGCTGCTGTAGCGGATAATCTCCCGCAGCGCCTCCACCCCCTGGCGGTGCCCGCGCATGACGCTCAGCGCGTGCTGACGCGCCCAACGGCCGTTGCCATCCATGATGATGGCCACATGGGCTGGCAGTTTAGGCAGGTTTGTCATGCTTCCTCCGGCGGGGCGTCACGGAAGGCGGAGCACAGCAGTTGCCCTTCTTCATAGCGAACCACCCGCAACCTGCGTCCGCCCGCGTGCTGGGGCGGGCGGGGCGGGCTTGAGATGATGACCTGTGGATGAACGCCACGGGCTTCAAGCAGGGCCAATGCCTCCTGCAGGTGCAGCCCGGCCAGTTGCTCTGAGGTCAAACGGCCATGATTTCCTTTTCTTTTTCTTTGCCCTGCTCATCAATGTCCTTGACAGCGGCGTCCGTCACCTTCTGCAGCTCGGCTTCAGCCACGCGCTGGTCGTCCTCGGTGATTTCCGAGTTCTTCTGCATTTTTTTGATGGTTTCCATCGCGTCCCGGCGGATGTTGCGGATGGCCACCTTGGATTCCTCGGCGCTGCGCCAGACCAGGCGGGTCAGCTCCTTGCGGCGCTCCTCGTTCAGCTCGGGGATGACCAGGCGGATCAGCTTGCCATCGTTGGCGGGGTTGAGGCCCAGGTCGGACTTGAGGATGGCCTTTTCCACCAGCGGGATGGCCTTGGGATCCCACAGGGAAATGGTCAGCAGCCGCGGTTCAGGCGACATGATATTGGCCATCTGGTTCAGCGGCGTCTGGGTGCCGTAATAATCCACCACGATGCGGTCCAGCAGCTTGGGGTTCGCCCGGCCCGCGCGGAGGGAGACCAGTTCCCGCCTGTACGCGTCCTTGGTCTTCTCCATCTTGTCCGAGGCCTGGTCAATGACGGGTTGGTACATCGTTTTGCCCTCCTTGTTGGTATGCCGTTATTGTACAGAGGTTTGCGCTTTTTATCAACCTGGCGGGGTGCTCAGCGCCCGCTGTTCTGTGACAGAAAATCCTGGATGGCACGGATGTTGCGCGGAAGGTTGGGCAGCAGGTAGGCCGTCTTGTTGCGGTAGACATGTTTGAAGGCGGCCTTGACCGGCACGGTCAGCGCCTCCACCTGACTGTCCTTCAGCGACAGCGCGACCGGCACCAGGGCCAGGGCGTCCGACAGGCTCAGGTCGGTGCGCACCTGGGGCGAGTACATGCCGATGATGCCGACCAGCTCGGTGGCATCCAGGTCCATCATCCGCTCAAAAATGGCCTGCAACACGCGCTGTTGGCGCTTGACACGCTCAAAATCGCTGTCAATTTTCCGGATGCGCGCGTAGGCCATGGCCTGCGGCCCGCTCAGGAGCAGCTGCTCCCCTGCGGCTGCCAGCAGCCCTTCCTCCTCAGGCAGTTCCTGCAGGTAGTTGTAGTAGGCCAGAATCCCGTTGAGGGGGGACAGCTCCTCCTCCCTCACGTCCAGCCATATGCCGCCAAGGGCGTCCACCAGCTGTGCCATCAGCGTGAAATCCACCGCCAGGTAGCCGTCCACCGGCACCTGGAAGTTGGCCTGCAGGGCGCGCACCAACAGCTGCGGACCGCCATAGACATGGGCGGCATTGAGGCGGTTGTGCCCCCGGCCGGGGATGCTGACATACAGGTCACGCATGAAGGACACCAGCCTGACGGTGCGCTGCCTGGTGTTGATCACTGCCAGCACCATGGTGTCGCTGCGCCCGCGGATTCCCTGTCCCGCCGTGTCCACACCGATGAGCAGCAGGTGGTAAACCCCAGCCAGGCCGGTCACCGGGGGGCTGTAGTCCTCCGGCAGCACCAGGAATCCGGACACCTCCCCCGTTTCCTGGCTCAGTTCATACAGCAGGTCGTTGAGCTCGCTGTCGCTGAGTTTGTCCTCCTCCACCTGAAAAAGCGGGTCATCCATCCCGGAAGCCCCGGGCAGGTTTTCCTGCGCCTGCGCCAAAAAGGGCAGGAGCTGACACAGGCACAGCAGCGCCACCAGCCAGCACGCTCGGGCTGTGCGGCCATGCCTGCTCAAGCGTCCTCCTGGGTGCCTTGGTCGTGGGTGAAGTAGTCCCGGTCAAGCCCGATCACACATACATGGCGCGGGTCCAGCGTGCGGGCATACGCGGAGATGCGCTCCACCAAGCTTTCATCATGATCGTCTGCCGGCACGACCACATCAAAAATGAGTTTGATCACGCGTTTGCCCGGCACCACCCGGAAATCATGCAGGCTCATGGGTGGCTGCTGCGCGCTTAAAAATGCCTCAATGCTGGCCTTGACCTGCTGGCCCGGCGCGTCCTCAGGCAGGGTGGGGTCCATGTGGATGGCGATGGGCAGGTTCAGTTCCTGCATCACCTCCTGCTCAATCAAGTCTACCACCTCATGGATGTCAAGCAGGCGCACGTGTGCGGGCACCTCCACATGGATGGAGGCCATGGTGCGGCCCGGGCCGTAGTCGTGCAGCACAAAGTCGTGCACACCAGTGATCTCAGGGTGTTTCTGGATGATGGCCAGCACCCGCTGACCCAGCTCCCGGTCTGGCCTGCCGCCAATCAGGGAGGTGATGGTCTCGCGGATCAGCTGGATGCCGCTGAACAGAATAAAGGCGGACACCAGCAAGCCCAGCCAGCCGTCCAACAGGATGTTGAACAGGTGGGCGGCCAAAAACCCCAGTAGCACAGCCGTGGTGATCAGCACATCGTTGCGGCTGTCCTGGGCTGCCGCCTGCAGGGTCACCAACTTATGCGCCTTTCCCTGCTTCTGGTTGTACCACCACATGAAGCCCTTTACCGGCAGGCTCAGCGCGGTGATGCCGGCCAGCAGCCAGTTGAAGTGCGGCGCCTGGGGGGCCGCGATGGCGGCAATGCTGCGCCGCAGCAGGTCGATGCCCGCGTACAGGATGATGACGGCGATGCCCAGGGTGCCAATGTATTCCATGCGCCCATGGCCGTAGGGGTGGTCGCGGTCCCCCGGCTTCCGGGCCAGGTGGAGGCTGAGCAGGGAAATCAGCACCGAGCCGGTGTCGGACAGGTTGTTGATGCCATCCGCGAAGATGGACACAGCACCAGACAGGGAGCCCACCACCATCTTGCTGGCGGCAAGCAGGGCGTTGAGCACCAGGCCAAGCAAAGAAGCGCACAGGCCTGCCCGCGCGCGTGTGGTGTCCGGATGGAGTTGTTGGGCCTGGCTCATGGTTCAGGCAAGCTGCTCAATGCACTTGGTGGGGCACACCTTGACGCATTCGCCGCACAGGGTGCATTTGGCCGGGTCGATGATGGCGCAGTTGTTCACCACATGGATGGCGTCAAACTGACAGGCCTTCTCGCAGCGTTTGCAGGCGATGCAGGCCTTGGTGCAGGCGTCGCGCGCCTCACGGGGTGTGGCCGCGTTCTGGCAGCGCACAGTGACCCGGGCAGCCTTGGGCAGCAGCTTGATGACGCTGCGCGGGCATTCCTTGACGCACAGGCCGCAGGCCGTGCAGGCATCCTCATCGATGACCACGATGCCGTTTTCTATCTTCATGGCGTTGAAGCGGCAGACGCGCACGCAGTCGCCATAGCCGACACAGCCCCAGCGGCACATGCTGGGCCCGCCGGCCAGGCCCACAGCGGTATGGCAGGTCTTGGGGCCGGTGTACTCATAGCGGGGCTTGACCACGCCGGTCTCCCCCTGGCAAAGCACGCGCGCCACCTGAACGGCTGTCTCCTTGGCTTCCTGGCCCATGATCTGCGCCAGGGCATCCAGGGTTTTCTTCCCGCCCGGGGTGCACAGGTCAATCGCGGCTTCACCCTTGACCACCGCCTGGGCGTAGCTGTCGCAGCCGGGATAGCCGCAGGCGCCGCAGTTGGCACCGGCCACCGCTTCGCGCACCAACACAAAGCGCTCATCCACAGGCACGGCGAAGGTCTTGGACGCGAAGGTCAACAACAAACCAAACAGCACTCCCAGCCCGCCCAGGACGCCGGCGGCAAGTGCAATGGGGGTGATGGGCATATGCGCTACCTCCTTAGATGTTGCCCAGGCCGGCAAAGCCCAGGAAGGCGACAGACATCAGCCCGGCTATGATGAGGCTGATGGGGAATCCCTTGAATGCCTTGGGGATGTTGGAGGACTCCAGCCGCTCGCGCGCACCGGCCATCAGCACAATGGCCAGCAGGAAGCCCAGGGCGCCAAACACGCCGTTGAGCACGGACCAGAGCAGGTTGTGCCCGTCGTTGATGTTGAGAATGGTCACGCCCAGCACCGCGCAGTTGGTGGTAATCAGCGGCAGGTAGATGCCCAGCGCGTTGTACAGGGCGGGCATCCCCTTCTTCATGAACATCTCAACAAACTGCACCAGCGCTGCGATCACCAGGATGAAGGAGATGGTGATCAGGTAGTTCAGCTGCAGCGGCACCAGCAGGTAATGGTAAATGATGTAGGTAACCAGGGAGGCGATGCCCATCACAAAGGTGACGGCAATGCCCATGCCCGCGGCGGTCTCCACCTTGCTGGACACGCCCAGGAAGGGGCAGGCGCCCAGGTAGCGGGAGAAGATGAAGTTGTTGGCCAGCACGCAGTTGACCATAAACAGCAGGAAATTGGTGAGGGTGAACTCCATTTATGCCTGCACTCCTTTCCGCGAACCGATTCGGTTGACAATGGCGTTGATGATGCCCAGGATCAGCCCGAAAAAGATGAAGCCGCCCGGCGCCATCACGGCCAGCAGCATGGGCTCAAAGCTGGCGCCAAAGACCGCCGTGCCAAAGATGGTGCCGTTGCCCAGCAGTTCCCGGACAGAGCCAATCAGGATGAGGCCCGCGGTAAAGCCCATGCCCATGCCCAGGCCATCAGCCGCGGCATGAAACACGGGGTTCCTGGCAGCGAAAGCCTCCGCCCTGGCCAGGATGATGCAGTTCACCACAATCAGCGGGATGAACAGCCCCAGCGCCTCGTACAGCGCGGGCACAAAGGCCTGGATGAGCATCTGCACGATGGTCACAAAGGTGGAGATCACCACGATGAAGGCCGGGATGCGCACCTTGTCGGGGATAAAGTTGCGCAGCAGGCTGATCACAATGTTGCTGCCCAGCAGCACAAAGGTGGCCGCCAGGCCCATGCCCAGGCCGTTGGTGGCGCTGGTGGTGGCCGCCAGGGTGGGACAAACGCCCAGCACCAGGCGGAAGATGGGGTTTTCATTGAAAATGCCATTGATGAAAACACCGCGGATACTTTGCTTCTTTTCAGGCATGTTGTTTCACCGTCCCATACACTCGTCTGCTGGTCAAGCGGTCAATCAGCGGGGTGAGGATGTTCATGATCAGGATGGCGTAGGTGACGCCCTCGGGGAAGGCGCCGTTCATGCGGATGACAGCCACCAGCAGGCCGCAGCCGATTGCGAAGATGACCTGGCCAATCCTGAGCATGGGGTTGGTCACATAGTCTGTCGCCATGAACACGGCGCCAAACAGCAGGCCGCCGGAGAGCACCGCCTTGAGCGGGTCGCCGCCAATCAGCCAGGTGAACAGGGCAACCGTGCCAACGAAAATCACCGGGATGTGCCACTTGATGGTGCCCACAAAGAGCATGTAGAGGAAGCCAATCAGGATGGCAATCTTGCACACCTCGCCAATGGTTCCGGGGATGTTGCCCATGAGCAGGTCATACACTTCATAACCCTGCGGGCGAATGAGCGCGGTGGCGGAGGACACGGCGTCCGGCCCCGCGGGCACGGCGCTGGTGGCGCCCAGCACCCTGATGGGCATGAAATACACGCTCATGCGGGCAGGCCAGGAGGCCAGCAGGATGCCGCGGGCCAGCAGGGCCGGGTTCATGAAGTTGTGCCCGATGCCGCCAAAGAGCTCCTTCACCAGGATGACCGCGACCGCGCTGCCGATGGCCGGCAGCCACAGGGGCGCCTCAGCCGGCAGGTTCAGGCCCAGGATCAGCCCGGTGACCACGGCGGACAGGTCCAGCACCCGCACCGGGCGGCGGGTCAGCTTCTGGAAGAGGTATTCGCACAGCACGGCGCTGGCGACAGCCACGGCCAGCACCCAGGCGGCCTTGCTGCCAAACAGGTAGATCCCGGCCGCTGTAGTGGGCACCAGCGCGATGATGACATCCAGCATCAGCGTGCGGGTGCTCTCCTTGTGCAGCAGGTGGGGACCGGTGGAAAGACGCAGGCTCATCCTGTTATATCCTCCTCGCGGTGATTTTTTCCTTGGCTTCCTTGAAGGTGGGCGACAGCTCCAGCTTGGCCGGGCACACATAGGAGCAGGAGGCGCAGATGATGCACTCCATCACATGCTCCTTCTTGGCGCCGGCCAGGTTGCCCATGTCACACAGTTCCTTGAGCCGCTGGGGGTTCAGTTTCGCCGGGCAGGCGCTGACGCATCGGCCGCAGCGGATGCAGGGCGTGGGCTCGGGGGTGACGGCGTCCTTCTGGCCCAGCACCACGACCCCGTTGTTGGCCTTGGTGACGCTGACCCCGGTGTTGGGGGCGGCGATGCCCGTCATGCTGCCGCCCGCAAACACCTTGCCGGGTTCCTCGCTGGTGCCGCCGGCCTCGTCAATGGCGGCCTGGAAGCTGGTGCCAATGCGCAGGCGCAGGTTGCTGGGCTTGTTGACCGCGCCTGTCACCGTGGTGACACGGCTGATGAGCGGTTTGCCCAGGCTGACCGCCTCAGCCACCGCGGCGGCGGTGCCCACGTTGAACACGGCCACGCCCACATCACAGGGCAGGCCGCCTGAAGGCACCTGGCGCTTGGTGATGGCCTCAATGAGCTGTTTCTCACCGCCCTGGGGGTACTTGGTTCTCAGCACCGCCACGCTGACGCCTTCGCGCCCCTGGGCTGCCTCCCGCACCGCCTTGACGGCGTCCATCTTGTTGTCCTCAATGGCGATGATGCCGCGCGTGACCCCCATGCCGCGCATGATGGCGCGCAGGCCATCCACCACCAGGCCAGGCTGCTCCAGCAGCAGCTGGTGGTCGGCGGTGAGGAAGGTTTCACACTCCGCGCCGTTGAGGATGACGGTGTCCACCGGTTTGTCAGCGGGCGGGCTCATCTTGATGTGGGTGGGGAAGCAGGCTCCGCCCATGCCGCAGATGCCGGCATCCTTCACCTGCTGGATAATCCTGTCTGCCGGGGCGGTTTCCACCCCTCCCAGGGGGTGAAGCGGCGCCCACTCATCCAGCTTGTCATTGGTGATGTTTATGCAGGTGCTGGGCTGCTTGTTGAGCAGCTGGCGCACCTCAATGCCGGTCACCTCACCGGACACGCTGGCGTGCACCGGGATGCCGATGCCGCCCACAGGGGTGGCGATGACCTGGCCCAGCAGCACCCGGTCCCCCTTTTGCACGCAGGGGGCAGAAGGAGCGCCGATGTGCATGTCCATGGGGATGGACACGGTCTCCGGCACCAGGTCACGGATGGGCTGGTGCCGGCTGGCGCCCTTGCCCTCATGCATCTCCTTGAGCGGGTGGATGCCGCCTTTGAAACTGAACTTCATGCTGTGCTTGCCTGCCTTTCTATCATCAACCGCTCAGGGCCTGTTTTCAAACGCTTCGTTGATGGCATCGATGATTGCCTGCATGGTGGCGGTGGCGCTGGTGGCGGCGTCCGGGTTGACCAGGTTGGCCACCAGGTGCTCGCTGTCCTCCTGGCCATCCTGCCGGATGGACAGCGGAGGCAGTTTGCCGCTGAAGCGCTCCGCGAACGCCGGTTCCAGCGCCAGCTGGCCGTAGCCCGGGGTCTCCATGAAGCCTTCGCCATCCACCTCAAGGCTGGTGATGCGGCCTTCCTCGTCAAAGCTCACCCGCACCGTCACCGGCCCCGCAAAGCCTGGCTTGGCGACCGCCCCGTCCTTGCTTTCCATCATCTGGGTATACGCCTGGTTCACCGCGTCCACAATGGCCTGGGCGGTGATGGTGGCGCTGGAGGCGGTGTCTGGGTTGACCAGGTTGGCCACGGTGCTGTCCGTCAGCGGCTCGCCCGGCTGCTGGAGCGCCAGGGGTGGCTGCTTGCCTGCAAAGGAGGCCGTGTAGGGGCCGTCCAGCGCCAGCTGTCCATAGCCCGGGGTTTCCACAAACCCTTCAGCGCGCAGGGTGACCTGCCTGATACTGCCATCCTCATGGAAGCTGGTGGTCACGCTGACCGGCCCCATGAAACCCTGCACAGTGGCTGTGATACCGTCCGCCTCGGCGCTGATATCCGGGGTTGGTTCAGGCTGGGGCGCGCCAAATTTCGCGGCGTGCATCTCATTGACGGCGTCCAGCACCGCCTTGGTGGTGATTGTGGCGCCGCTGATGCCGTCAATGGTGCTGTCCGTCTCGGCTTCATCCGCCTTGCGCTCGGTGAGCGGGGGCAGTTTGCCCAGGAACTGGTTCTGGAAGTCCTCTTCCAGGGCTGCCTGGCCAAAGCCGCGGGTCTCCTGGAAGCGGTCATCGCCAACCTGCAGGAAGGCAATCCTGCCCTGCTCATCAAAGCTGGCTGTCACAGCCACGGGGCCTGCATAGCCATCATGGGCCAGGGTCTGGGCATCCTCGGGCACCGCCACGGGTTCAGGCGCCGCTGTGGGTTCCGCGGTGGGCTTGGGCGCCGCGCCCTGGGCGATGATGTTCTGTGATTCATATGCGCTGTTGATGGCGCTGACGACCGCCTGGGTGGTCAGCGTAGCGCCTGAGATGCCGTCCACATCCGCCAGCTCCATGGGCACAGCCTTGCCCAGGAACTGCCCGGCAAATGCGGGCTCCAGGGCGGCGGCGCCATAGCCGTCGGTTTCACCGAAGCGCTCGTCCCCCACCTTCAGCGCGGTGATTGTCTGGTCATCCTTGATGGTGACCTCCACATACACAGCGCCAGCGAAGCCCTGGGCTTCCCCTGCGTAGGTCGTGCCCTCCGGCAGCAGGATGTTCTGTGATTCATAGGCCTGGTTGACCGCGTCCACCACCGCCCTGGTGGTGACCGTCGCGCCGCCGATGCCATCAATGTCTTCAAGGGACAGGGGCAGGCCCTTGTCCTTGAACTGGCGGGTGAAGGCGGGCTCCAGGGCCGCGGCGCCATAGCCGTCGGTCTCCCCAAAGCGCTCATCCCCCACCTTCAGCGCGCTGATGGTTCCATCATCCCTGACGGTGACCACCACATAGACAGGGCCGGCAAAGCCATTGGCCTCGCCCGCGTAGGAGGTGCCCTCCGCCGGACCTTCCGGCAGCGCCAGCTCCGGGTGCAGATAGACGTTGACCTGATAAGCCACGGCGTTCACCGCGCCCAGCACCGCGTTGCTGGTGCGGGTGGCGGCGGTGATGGCGTCCACTTCGTTGTCCTTGCTGGCATCTCCCAGGCGCACCGGGCTTGTTTTGCCGGCGAACTGGGCGGTGAAGCCTTCCTCCCGGGCCTTGGAGCCCAGGCCGGGGGTTTCCGCGAAGCTGGCGCCGCCCACGTTGATGCCGGTGATGGTGCCGTCTTCCCTGACACCGGCGACCACCTCAATCAGTCCGGCGTAGCCCTTGCTCTCAGCCTTGCCAACGTAACCGATGACCTCACCCTGATCGTTCCTGGCTTCAAACAGCTGGTTTTCATCCTCCAGCTCCAGCGCGACAAAGCTTGCCGCCTCCGGCATCACCAATTGCTTGGCCTTCTCCTCCGCGGCGATTGCCTGCTGCTGGATGGGGCCCTTGGTGACCTCGTTGGTCAGCGCCAGGCCCAGCCCGGCTACAACCGTGATGATGCCCAGCACGACCCACGCCCAAATGCGGTTCTTCATTCAGTCAACCCTCCGTAATGGTGCTGCGCGCACCAGTGTGGTTTTGTTCCTGCAGGCGCCTGATCATCGCCGCATCCGGCGGCCGGCCCAGCATGGATTCCGCCAGCTCCAGGTCATCCAGCAGGATGGCCGCGCGGATGGCGGAGCTGGAGACCAGCAACCCCTGCGCGTTCCTGATGGGCGCGATGACCGTCAGCCCGACACCGGCCTGACGGCACAGCTGGTCCAGCCTGTCAACATCGGTATCACCATGGAAGCCGAAGCGGTGGTTAAAGCCCACCACCAGATGACGGGCGTTCAACTTGCCCAGCAGCACCCGCGTGAAAAAATCGGCACCGCGCTCATGCTGCAGGCTGTGGTCAAACCGGCTGACCGCGGCCTGCTGAATGCCCGCCTGTTCAATCAGCGCCAGGCGCTCCGGCAAGGGGCTCAACACCGGCACCCGGCGCTCAGGTTGGATAACCTGAATTGGCAGCGGATCATAGGTGTGCACCATGGCGGTTATGCCCAGCTGCCGCGCCTGGCTGAGGGCTGCGTCAATCAGGGCGCGGTGACCCAGGTGGACGCCATCAAACACGCCCAGGCACACCACGCTTGGTGTGTCCAGGCTGCCTGCCAGCTCTTCCACAGGATAGATTCTCACAAAAAAATACCGCCTGTCCCCCTGCAAGATGGTACCTTGAACAAGGCGATACTATCATCAGGCGGTCAAAATGTCAATCCAAACCGTTTAGTATAACCATGTATTCAAGATGCTAAACATCTTCTGGAAACCGCGCGGCGCGGCAGCCTCAGCGGCGTTGAAAAGTGCGCCTGGATGGGCTATCCTTGCGGCAGGAAAAATGTGGGGAGGGGCGGATGGCGCAAAAAAAGACGGGTCTGGCCATCATTTTGCTGTGCCTCGCTGTGCTGGGGCTCATCCTTGGCCTGCAGGCGGCGCTGAATATTTCCCCCTTCAATCCCTCCGCCTACAATACCTACACCCATCAGGCGCTGGCCTGGCGCGCCGGCCATGCCTACCTGTCCCAGGACATTCCCCACCTAGAGCTGGCCATCTACCAGGGGCGCTACTATGTCAGCTTCCCGCCGGTGCCTTCCCTGCCCATCTACCTGCTCACCTTTGTGTTTGGCGCGAATGTGCCGGACGGGCTGCTGGTGATGGCGTATGCCCTGCTGGCCACCCTGGTGCTGTTCAGGTACCTGGCGCGCCGTGGCTTTGCACCTTTTGCGGCGGCGGGCTGGGCTTTCCTGTCCCTCTTCGCCTCCTCCCTGCTGCCCCTTGTGCTGCAGGGCGCGGTGTGGTACCAGGCCCAGGTGCTGGGCCTGCTGCTCATCATCCTGGCTTTGGAACGCCTGGACGCCGGACAGCCCCTGATGGGGCTCATCTGCTACGCCCTGAGCGTGGGGTGCCGCCCCTTCAATGCCCTGTATGGGCCCCTGCTGCTGTACCTCTACGCGCGGCCGCGGCTGGCCGGGGGCACACGCCCTTATGATTTGTTTAGGCAGCTGCTGCCTGGCTTGACTGCTGGCCTGCTGATCGCCGGGCTGTACGCCTGGTACAACATCCTGCGCTTTGGCAACCCGCTGGAGTTTGGCCACAACCACCTGCCCGAGTTCTCCTTCCAGGGGGGGCAGCAGTTCGCGCTTGCCCACCTGGGCAAGAACGCCCAGCAATATTTACTGGGGCTGCCCTTTGCCCGAAGCGGGGCCGGACTTGCGTTAAAGCCCTTCGGATTCTCCCTGTTTCTGGCCAACCCCCTGCTGTTGCTGCTCGTCATCTGGGGCACTGCGCTGGCGCTAAAGGGCGGGCTGAACATGGAACGGGGCCTGATCCTGCTGTTTTTTGCCCTGCACCTCTTGTTGCTGTTGCTGCACCGCACCTTTGGGGGCTACCAGTTTGGCGCGCGCTACGCGGTGGACCTGCTGCCCTACGCGCTGCTCTTCCTGGCCCGCCGGGCGCGGCCCTCCTGCACCAAAGCGGAAGCTGCCGTGATGCTGGCGGGCTTGGCCTTCAGCATCTACGGCAGCCTCATGGTGCATATCTAGCTTATTGTTCGCCGGACTCCAGATAGTTCAGGTACTGTTCCCTGGTCATCAGCGTCCTGCGCGGCTTGGTGCCCTCATTGCCCGAGATGATGCCGCGGCGGGACATCTCGTCAATCAGGCGGCCGCTGCGCGCATAGCCAATGCGCAGCACGCGCTGTAACATGCTGATGGACATCTGCCCGGACTCCACCGCCATCTCAATGGCCTGGGGCAGCAGCTCATCAAAGGCGGCATCCCCTACCTCGGCGCTGTCCGGGCCGCCGTTCGCGCCTTCCGGCTGGTCGGCCTGCTCCACGTGCTCAATCAGGTCCAGGTTATAGTCTGCCTGGTTGCGGTTGGTGATGTACGCCACCGTCTGCTCCACGTCGCGGTCTGAGACAAAACAGCCCTGGACGCGGATGGGCTCCCGCGTGGTGGAGCGGTAGAGCATGTCGCCATAGCCCAGCAGCTTCTCCGCCCCCTGGTTGTCCAGGATGGTCTTGCTGTCAAAGGGCGAGCTCACGCGGAAGGCGATGCGCCCGGGGATGTTGGCCTTGATAACCCCGGTGATGATGTTCACCGAGGGGCGCTGGGTGGCCAGGATGAGGCAGATGCCCGCCGCGCGGGCCTTGGCGGTGATGCGCTTGATGTGGTCCTCAATCATCTTGCCGCTGGTGGTCATCAGGTCCGCCATCTCATCCACAATCACGATAATGCGGGGCAGCGGCTCCTCATCCGGCTCCAGGCGCTTGTTGTAGGCGTCCAGGTTGCGCACGCCGGCGTCCACCAGCACCTGGTAGCGCCTGTCCATCTCCTGGCAGACCCAGTCCAGGGCGGCGGTGGCCTTCTTGGCGTCGGTGATGACGGGCATCATCAGGTGGGGCACATCGTTGTAGGGCTGAAGCTCAACAAACTTGGGGTCCACCATGATCATGCGCACATGCCGGGGCGAGGCGCGGTAGAGCATGCTGCAGATGATGCTGTTGATGCACACGGACTTGCCGCTGCCCGTGGCGCCGGCAATGAGCAGGTGGGGCATGTCCATCAGCTCGCTGATGATGGGTGTGCCCGTGATGTCCTTGCCCAGCGCCACCGCGGTGGGCGACTTGTTGTCCCGCATGCGGGAGGATTCCAGCACATCGCGCAGGAAAACCTTGGAGGTTTTGTCGTTGCTGACCTCCAGGCCCACAAAGGAGGTGCCCGGGATGGGCATCTCCGCGCGGATGTCCCCCTTGGCCTTCAGCTCAATGGTAAGGTTGTCCATCACGGAGCGCAGCTTGCTCACCTTGATGCCCTCTGCCAGGCGGATGGCAAAGCGGGTAACGGTGGGGCCGTGCACGATGTCATGCAGGTGGGCGGTGATGGAGAAGCTTTTCAGGGTTTCAATCAGCTTCTCCGCGCGGATCAGGTCCTCCTGGGTGGTGTCGTGCTGCTCATCCCCCATGCCCTCTGTCAGCAGGCGCAGGGGGGGAACCTGGTAATCATCCAGCGCCAGGCGAATCTGTTTGGGCTGGGGCGCGCGCACCATGTTGTCCAGCGACCCCTTGCCGGGCGACTCCACCTTCTGGGGCACCGCGACACGCTCTTCCCGGGGGGTGTGGGCGGGCTGTGTCAGCACGGGCTTGGCCGCCTGACTGGCCGTGGGTTGCGGGGCGGGCGCCTCGCTTTTGGTCGCCTCAACCGTGCTGGCCACGGGCGCGGCTTGTTTGGGTGTGGTGGTTTCGGGATTGGTTTCTATTTGCGTGGTGGCTGCCCTGCGGCGTTTGCGCCCTGGTTGTGCCTCAGGTGTGGTTTCCAACATGGGCTGCTGCACGGCAGCGGCTGCTGTGGCGGCAGCCGGCTCGTCCCAGGGCAGGCGGTCCTCCAGTGGCGCCTGCTGTGGCCGCGCGGGCGGCCTGGTGGCTGCGGGCTGGGTGAAGCCGCTATGGTCCCCTTCCTCAAACAGCGTGCCGGCGGGCTGGCGCACAAAGCCGGGTTCCTCCTGCGGCTGGGCGCTGAAGGCTGGGCTGGGCTGTTCCGGTTGCGGCTGCCAGTCCAGCTGCTGCGCGGGAACAAAGGCAGCGTTCTCCGGCTGCTGGGCCGCCGCTGCCCACTGGGGCTGGGGCGCCAGCTCATCGCCTGGCAGGTCCTCCGGATATTGCGCTTCCACTTGATGTGGCTGCGCGGGTTGGGCCGTGGCCTGCGCTGTCTCCCGGGCGGGGCGCGGGGGCACACGGTTGATGCGGTCGGAAATCTGCGCCACCAGGCGGACCGGGCTGATGCGGAGCAGCGCGAAGACCAGGGCGATGGCCATCAGCACCAGCAGCACAATCGCGCCCACGCTGCCCACGGTGACATACAGCGGGTAGGCCAGCAACATGGACAAGGCGCCGCCGCCCGGGTACATGCCGCCGCTGATGCTCAGCCAGTTGCGCAGGGAATAGCTGGTGCGCAGGTATTCCCCCATGCTGTCCGGGTAGGACGCGCCGCGCAGGGCGTTGATGTTTTTGATGTAGTCCATCAGCATGGGAAAGGAACGGTCGTTCACCTTGAGGGTCAAACTCATCAGCGCCAGCACGCACAGCAGCAGCAGCAGGCTGATGGTGAGGGGATACATGGACACATAGCGCTTGGAGGCCACCATGAGCTGCAAGGCCAGCCAGATCACCACAAAAGGCAGCAGCCAATACAGCCCGCCGCCCAGGCCGATGGCCATCCACTTGAACAGATCAAGCGAGCCGGCACTGGTCTGCAAACTGGTGCCCAGCAGCAGCATCAGCCCGAAGGCCAGCAAGGCCAGCCCAAGCGACAGCAGCACAGGGCCGCCCCGGTCTGTGGAGCGGATGGTGGGCTTCGCTTTTTTGCGGGTTGCTGTGCTCATTGATGGTTCACTCTCTTATTGTTGCTTCAGCCACACGGCGTAGAGCAGGTCATTCGTGTCATAATACAGCCGCAGCTCATGTCCCTCATACAGGTAGGCATCCATCTGGCCTTCCTCAAGCCCATAGAGCTGGGCGGCGGAGGCTGGCAGGGGCAGGCTGGCAAAGGGTTGGCCCAGGGCGGCCTGCGCCGTCTCCCTGTTTGCCTGGCCTGTGATCAGGCCAAACAGGTTCATCCGCCGGCTGAGGATGCCGTCCACTGTCTGCCCGTCAGAGGACAGCAAGAGGCTGCCGCGGAAGGAATCATCCTCCATCTGGTACTGCTGGCCTTCCGGATGTCCTTCCGGGTCATGCAGCAGTTTCAGGCGCGCCACCGCATCCTCCACCGGCTCACCCAGACAAGCGTCCAGGCCGGGCAGGCAGCCGCTTGTTACCGTTTCCTCAAGCAGGGCCGCGGTTTGCCCACCTGGTGCCAACAGGGTGTTGACGCCCAGGCTGTGCAGCAAACTGCCCTCCTCAAGGTTCAGGAGGGGCTGGATTTCGTGGAACAGGTAGTGCAGCGAGGCGCTCCGGCCTGAAAGCCAGGTGAAGGTGCCCTCAGGGTAGTAAAAGCTGATGCCTGCGGGGTGCACCAGCAGGCGTTCCAGCGGCAGGGGCCGCAAGGCCTGCAGGTCCAGGTAGACCGACAGATCCTCACCCAGCCGGGCATCGGCCTCTTCTTCCAGCCAGGCCTGGGCGGCGGCGGGATCCGCAAAAACCTCCGCCGCGGTGATGGGCTGGCCATTGGCCAGATCAAACATCAAGGGAAGGTATTCAAAGCCCGGGCGTCCGTTTGGCATGCGGCCCTGGGCGGTGATGAGCAGGCTTAACAGGTCATGGCTGTCCGCGGCGGGCAGGACATGGTAGCGGCTGGTGACGCGCAGGCTGCCCTCCGACCCTGCCTGCAGCACAAGGAAGGTGTTTTCATGTGGGGCGACCGCTTCTTTGATCGCCTGGTTGACGCTGTCTTGCACAAAGCTGTTGGGCAGGCTGGTCAGCTGCGGGTACTCCAGCAGGGAGTCGCCGCTTGCCTGGCTGATGGTGGTGAGCAGCTCCCCGGCCATCGCAGACGGGAGCAGCAGCGCCAGCAGGCAGGCCACGGCCAGAAGCAAACGAATCCTTCGCATTCCTGTGCCCTCCTTTGCCTGATTGTACAGGATGGGCAGAGATGTTTCAAGTTTGACACAATCAGTCATGATTCTGTCATATTAACCCGGGATGAGGGTTCAGGCGTAGCCAGGCTTGTCGCTTCTGCCCTCCTGGCGGGCGATGTTTTCCGCGTTTTTCCTCAGGTAGATGCGGTGCATCTCCTCCGCGTCCAGCCCGGCGGCCAGGCACATGCTCAGGAAGAAATGCAGGATGTCCACCAGCTCCTCCTTCAGCGCCTGCTCGTCCACCGGTTTCTTGTTCTTCCACCATTTGAAGTTGACCTCATCCAGCATCTCGGCCAGTTCGCTCAACATCGCCAGGGTGTACTTCTGCATCCATTCCATGGGGTCCAGCCCATGCAGGCCACGCTTGTCCTTGATGGTGTCGTTGAGCGCCTGCTGGATGCTGAGCATGTGTTCAAGCCTGTCCATGCTGCCCCTCCTGTTTGAAGCGCTTGCTGATGTTCTTGCCGACCAGGGCCAGTTTGGGCGTGGCGCCCAGCACCTGACGCGCCACCCGGTTGGCAGTTTTCAGGTTCACCTTGCGCAGCAGCGCCAGGGTCTCCCTGGGCTCGATCACCCGCTGGTGCAGCAGCATGTTCATGCCCATGCTGGCCATGCGCTGATAGGCGCTCTCCATGCCCAGCACAAAGCCGGTCCGAAGCTGCGCCATGGTCCGCTCAAACTCCTGCCGGGTCAGGCCCTTCTCTGCCATCAGCGCCGCCTCCCGGCGGATGGTGTCCAGCACCTTGTGCACCTTGCCGGGTGTGCAGGCCGCGTAGATGGTCAGTTCCCCGCAGTCCGGGTAAAAGGAAGGCGCGGAGAAGATGTTGTATACCAGGCCCTGGTCCTCCCGCACCTTTTGAAAGAGCCTGGAGGACACACCCCCGCCAAAGGCGGTGGACACCACGGTCAGGGCGTGCCGGTCCTCATCCAGGCTGGGCAGGCCCTCATAGGTCAGGCAGAGGTGTACCTGCTCCACCTCCTTGTCCAGGGTCAGCAGGTTATTGCCTGGCACAACCTGGTTCCTGGGGCTGGGCGCGCGCATGTCGCCCTGCCAGGAAGCGAAGGCTTCCTCCGCCCAGAGGATCAGCTGCTGGGGGTCAAAGCGCCCGGCCACGGACAGCACCGTGTTGCCCGGGCGGTAGAACTGCTGGCGGAAGCGGGTCAGGTCATCCAGGGAGTAGGCTTTGATGGCGCCGGCGCTGCCCAGGATGCTGCGGGAAAGCGTCTGGTCTGCAAACATGCCCTGGTGGGACAGGTTGTACACCAGGTCCTGCGGGTCATCGCTTTCCATGGCGATTTCCTCCAGGATGACCTGGCGCTCCTTCTCCATATCCGCCGCGCTGAAGCTCGGGTTCACCAGCATGTCCGCCAGCAAGGTCAGCGCGTTTGGCAGCTCCTTGTCGGTGGTGCGGGCGTAGTAGCTGGTGGACATTTTGCTGGTGGCCGCGTTCACATTGCCGCCAATCAGGTCGATTTCATCGGCGATCTGGCGCGCGGAGCGGGTGGTGGTGCCCTTGAAGGCCATGTGCTCAATAAAGTGGGACAGGCCGTTGTGCGCCTCCTCCTCCATGATGGAGCCTGCCTTGACAAACAGGCCAATGGCGGTGCTGCGCAGGTGGGGCAGGCGCTCCATCATGAGGGTGAGGCCATTGTTGAGGGTGTGGGTTTGGATCATGCGCGCTTGTCTCCTGACTCAAACGGCTTGCCGTGCCTGACAAGCCGTTTGCGCTGTGGTTGATGTGGTGTTTTGTTTAGTTGCCGTCGCGGCGGGGCGGCCGGCCGTCACGGCGGGGCGGTCTGCCGCCGCCGCTGCCCTGGCCCTGGTTGCGGTTGAAGGTGCGGGGCTTGTACTCCATGTCGTTGCGCAGCAGGTTGATGCGGCCCTGGGCGTCGATTTCGGACACCTTGACCTCCACCGCGTCGCCAATGTTCAGCACGTCCTCCACCTTCTCCACCCGCTCGTTGGCCAGTTTGGAGATGTGCAGCAGGCCGTCCTTGCCGGGGAGCAGCTCGATGAAGGCGCCCATGGTGCTCAGGATCCGCACCACCTTGCCCTCATAGACCTCACCCACCTCCACATCCTTGGCGATGCCCTCGATGATGCGGCGTGCCTTGGCGGCCGCCTCCTCATCCGGGGTGGCGATGGCCACGCGGCCGTCATCCTCGATGTCAATCTTCACGCCGGTGTCGGCGATGATCTTGTTGATCATCTTGCCGCCCGGGCCAATGACCTCGCGGATCTTGTCCGGGTTGATGAAGAAGGTGATGATCTTGGGTGCGTACTTGCTCAGCTGCTTGCGCGGCTCGGGCAGCACCTTGAGCATTTCGCCCAGGATGTGCAGCCGGCCCCGCAACGCCTGCTCCAGCGCGCGCTGAAGCACCGTGCGGTCAATGCCCTTGATCTTGATGTCCATCTGGATGGCCGTGATGCCGTTCATGGTGCCGGCGACCTTGAAGTCCATATCGCCCAGGAAGTCTTCCAGGCCCTGGATGTCAGACAGCACGGCCACCTTGCCGGAGGCCTCGTCCTTGATGAGGCCCATCGCGATGCCGGCAACCGGCGCCTTGATGGCGATGCCCGCGTCCATCAGTGACAGGGTGCTGCCGCACACAGAGGCCATGGAGGAGGAACCATTGCTGGAGAGCACCTCGCTCACCAGGCGCAGGGCGTAAGGGAACTCGTCCTCGCTGGGGATGACGGGCTCCAGCGCCCGCTCAGCCAGCGCGCCGTGGCCGATTTCACGCCGGCCGGGAGAACGCATGCGGCCGGCCTCGCCCGTGGCGTAGGGCGGCATGTTGTAGTGGTGGATGTAGCGCTTGGAATCCTCGTTGGACAGGCCATCCAGGATCTGCGCGTCGCGCAGGCTGCCCAGGGTGGTCACGGTGAGGGCCTGGGTCTGCCCGCGGGTGAACACGGCGCTGCCGTGGGTGCGGGGCAGGAGGCCCACCTCGCACCAGATCTTGCGGATCTCCTCCTCGCTGCGGCCATCCGGGCGCACGCCATCCTCCAGGATTTTGCGGCGCATGACTTCCTTGTTCAAATCGTACAGCGCCTCGCTGACCTCGGCCTCCCGGCCTTCAAAGGTCTGGGCGAAATGCTCCTTCACCTCGGCCTTCACCTGCTCCTCGCGCGCATGGCGCTCGGCGCGGTCATAGGTGGCAAAGACATACTCGGCCTTCTCCAGCGCGTACGCGCGCACCGCCTGGGCCACATCGTCCCCGGTGGTCACCCGGGGGAAGTCCACCTTGGGCTTGCCGATTTCTGAGATAATCTGCTCCTGAAAGGCGACCAGCTCCTTAATGGCCTCATGGGCAAAGAGGATGGCTTCCAGCATCACCTCTTCGCTGAGCTCATGGGCTGCGGCTTCCACCATCATGATGGCGTCCTTGGTGCCAGATACCACCAGGTGCAGGTCGCTCTGGGCGCGTTGGTCCTCATCGGGGTTCAGGATGAACTCCCTGTTGACCCGGCCCACCATCACCGAGCCGGTGGGGCCGGCCCACGGAATCTGGCTGACGGCCAGGGCGATGGAGGACCCCAGCATGGCGGGAATCTCCGGCGGGTTGTTGGTGTCCACCGACAGCGCGGTGGCCACAATCTGCACGTCATTGCGCATGCCGTGCGGGAAAAGCGGGCGCAGCGGCCGGTCAATCAGCCGGCAGGTCAGCACGGCCTTTTCAGTGGGGCGCCCCTCACGCTTGATGAAGCCGCCGGGGATTTTGCCCACGGAGTAATGCTTCTCTTCAAAGTCCACGCTCAGCGGGAAAAAGTCCACGCCCTCGCGCGCCTTGTCAGACACCGTGGCGTTGACCAAAATGGCGGTGTCTCCGTAGCGCACCAGGACGGAGCCGGCGGACTGTTCCGCGTAGCGGCCAAACTCAAAGCTGAGCGGCCGCCCGGCAAATTCCATTGTGTAGGTTTTGTGGTCCATAATTTCTCTCTCTCCTTACTTGGGCGCGGCTTCCAACAGCGCCCTCACATCAAAAAGGCCGAAACCCGCTTGCGGGTCCCGACCGCTTGTGCTGCTTACTTGCGCAGCTCCAGTGCTGCAATCAGGCTGCGGTAACGCTCAATGTCCGTGCGCATGAGGTAATCCAGCAACCCCCTGCGCTGACCAACCATCAGCAAAAGGCCCCTGCGGCTGTGGTGGTCCTTCTTGTTGAGCTTGAGGTGCTCGTTGAGGTGGTTGATCCGGTAGGTCAGAAGGGCTACCTGCACCTCGGGTGAGCCTGTGTCGCCCTCGTGGCGGGCAAACTGGCCCATGATCTGGGCTTTGAGTTCCTTGTCCATGGTTTCCTCCTTGTTGACGGGTGGCAGCCGTTTTCTTATCCCCGGAGGCACAGCATCGCGTTGGAGCTTCGCTGAACCGAGCCTGCGGTTTTAGCCACTAAGTTACTGTACCACAGCCCAGGAGACTTGTAAACCACCAGGGGCTGAACACCGCGCGGTTCTTGTCCGCAAGGCCAGTATATGCTATACTTTGGGCGGTTTCAAGGCGGCCGGCCCAGTGCCGGCTGCACATCTGCAAGGAGACATGCATGGCGCAAAACTACACATCAGAAAACATTCAGGTGCTGGAGGAACTGGACGCGGTCCGCCTGCGGCCCGGCATGTACATCGGCTCCACCGGCTCGCGGGGTTTGCATCATTTGCTGTGGGAAATTGTGGACAACGCGGTGGATGAAGCCTCCAATGACTATGCCAGCGAGCTGGCCGTCACCCTGCACAAAGACGGCTCCGCCAGTGTCTGGGACAACGGCCGGGGCGTGCCCACAGACCCCCATCCCACCCTGGGCATCTCCGGCATTGAGCTGATCTTCACCAAGCTGCACGCCGGGGGCAAGTTCGACCACAACAACTACAGCTATTCCGGCGGCCTGCACGGCGTGGGGGCTTCGGTGGTGAACGCCCTGAGCCTGTGGATGGAGGTGGACAGCTACCGTGACTGGAGCCACCACCGCATCCGCTTTGAAACCATTACAGACCCCAAAACCAAAAAGCTGCTGCCCGGGCACACGGTGATCCCGCTGGAGCGGGTGGGGAACACCCGCAAGCGCGGCACCCTGGTGCGCTTCATGCCGGATCCGGCCATTTTTGAGGAGACCCAGTTCAACGGCGAGCTGGTGGGCCGCCGGCTGCGCGAGCTGGCCTACCTGAACCGCGGGCTGCAGATCCGCTTTACCGATGAACGGGCCGAGCCACCCCACAACCAGCCCCGCGACTTCCAATATGAGGGCGGCATTGTGGACTATGTCAGCTTCCTGAACACCGACAAGACCGCGCTGCATGAAGGCGTCATTTTGCTGGAGGGTACGCGGGATGGGCTGGTGATGCAGGCAGCTATCCAGTTCACCGACTCCTATACCGAGAACCTTTTCTCCTACGTCAACAACATCCCCACCGGCGAGGGCGGCGCCCACGAGATCGGATTTCGCGCCGCCCTCACCCGCGCCTTCAACGACTATGCCCGCCGTACTGGCGCCCTGAAGGAAAAGGACGCCAACCTGGCCGGGGAAGACTACCGCGAGGGCATGACCGCGGTGCTCACGGTCAAGGTGGCCAACCCCCAGTTTGAAGGGCAGACCAAAGGGCGCCTGGGCAACACGGAGGTGCGCCCGGTGGTGGAGGCCCTGGCACAACAGAAGCTGGCGGAGTACCTGGAGGACCTGCGCAACGCCGCCGTCGCGACCATCATCATTGAAAAATCCATCAAATCCGCCCGGGTGCGCGAGGCTGCCCGCAAGGCGCGGGATGTTGCCCGCACCAAGAGCGAGCTGGAGGCGGCGCCGCTTGTGGGCAAGCTGTCCAGCTGCACCGGGCGCAACCCCAGGGAGAACGAGCTGTTCATCGTGGAAGGGGACAGCGCTGGCGGCAGCGCCAAACAGGGGCGCGACCGCGGCTTCCAGGCCATCCTGCCCCTGCGCGGCAAGCCGCTGAACGTGGAAAAGAAACGCATTGACCAGGTCCTGGCCAACGAGGAGTTCCGCTCCATCATCACGGCGCTGGGCACCAACATCGACCGGGATTTCAACCTCTCCTCCCTGAAGTACCACAAGGTCATCATTCTGTCAGACGCTGACCAGGACGGCGCGCACATCCGCGCCATCCTGCTCACCTTCTTCTTCCGCTATATGCGCGAGCTGATTGCCCAGGGCCATGTTTACATCGGCCGGCCGCCCCTCTACCTGATCAAAACCGGCGGCAAGGAAATCTACGCCTATGACGACAAGGACCTCAACACCTTGCTGCCCAAGGGCAAGAACTACACCCTGCAGCGCTACAAGGGCCTGGGCGAAATGAACCCGGAGCAGCTCTGGCGCACCACCATGGACCCGGCCCAGCGCCGCCTCACCCAGGTCACCATTGAGGACGGGGCTGAGTCTGACCGGCTGATCACCATCCTGATGGGCGACAAGGTGGAGCCGCGCCGGGAATACATCAGCGCGAACGCCAATTTCAACAAGCCGGACCTGTTCATTGACCGGCAGCGCTAAGGAGCAAGATGGCCAAGAAGACTTTTGAGGAACGTCTGCACGAGATCATCCAGACCCCGCTGGAAGAGGTGCTGGCCGGCAGCATGATGCCCTACGCCGAGCACGTCATCCTGGAGCGCGCGCTGCCCCGGGTGGAGGATGGCCTGAAACCCGTGCAGCGGCGCATCCTCTACACCATGCAGGAGCTGGGGCTCAGCCCGGACAAGCCGCACCGCAAGTGCGCGCGCATTGTGGGAGATTGCCTGGGCAAATACCACCCCCACGGGGAGACCTCGGTGTATGACGCGCTGGTGCGCATGGCCCAGCCCTTTTCCATGCGCGGCATGCTGGTGGACGGGCATGGCAACTTCGGCTCCATCGACGGGGACAGCGCCGCCGCCATGCGCTACACGGAAGCGCGCATGTCCCCCCTGGCGATGGAAATGCTGCGGGACCTGCAAAAGGACACCGTGCCCTACCGGCTCAACTTTGACGACACCCTGAAAGAGCCCGACCTGCTGCCCGCGCGCTACCCCAACATGCTGGTCAACGGCGCCAGCGGCATCGCGGTGGGCCTGGCCACCAACATCCCGCCCCATAACCTGCGGGAAGCCATCGCCGCCACCATCCTGCTGATGGAAAAACCTGAGGCCAGCCTGGACGAGGTGATGGCCCTGATGCCGGCGCCGGACTTCCCCACCGGGGGCGTCCTGCTGGACACGCCGGAGATCCGCCAGGCCTATGAAACAGGCCGGGGCCGGCTGACCTTGCGGGCCAGGGTGGACATTGAACGCGGCAAATCCGGCCGCCACCTGCTGTGCATCAGCCAGGTGCCCTACCAGGTGAACAAGGCGCAGATGCTGGAACGCATCCTGAAGCTGTCTGAGGAGAAAAAGGCCGCGCTGGGCAGCATCTATGACATCAGGGATGAGTCTGACCGCAGCGGCCTGCGGGCGGTCATTGAGCTGAAGAAAGAGGCCAATCCCCAGACCGTGCTGGCCTTCCTGTTCAAGTATTCGGATTTGCAGGTCACCTTTGGCGTCAACCTGGTGGCCATCGCCGGGGGAAAACCGGTGCAGATGGGGCTGATTGAGGCGCTCCGGCACTACATCGCCCACCAGAAGGAGGTGGTGCGCCGGCGCACTACCCACGACCTGGAGCAGGCCCGGAAGCGCCTGCACATTTTGGATGGGCT
Source organism: Clostridiales bacterium (assembly GCA_012728815.1). GTDB lineage: Bacteria > Bacillota > Clostridia > Christensenellales > Aristaeellaceae > UBA6115. The sequence continues at coordinate 80,782 of JAAYEI010000068.1, read as the reverse complement.
GATCATCGCGGTGGACAACCTGGATGAGGTCATCGCCCTGATTCGCGCCTCCAAGAACGCAAAGGAAGCCAAGGAGCGCCTCATCGCGCGTTTTCAGTTCAGTGATCCCCAGGCCCAGGCCATCCTGGACCTGCGTCTGCAGCGCCTGACGGGGCTGGAAATCCTCACCCTGCGCCAAGAGCATGAGAAAACCGTCAAGCTGATTGCCAGGCTGGAAGCCATCCTCAGGCACGAGAAACGGCTGATCGCCGTCATCCGGGAGGAACTGCAGCAGATTGCTGACCAGTATGGCGATGACCGCCGCACGGTCATTGAAAAGCAGGATCATGAGGAACAGGCCCTGATCGCGGCGCACGAGGCGCCGGTGGCCGAGGAAACCGTGGTGCTCATCACCCAGGGCGGCCAGCTGCGGCGCATGAGCCAGCGGCTGTATGACCGCCTGGAACTGCCCGCCAATGAAAGCGAAGCGCCCCGCTATGTGTTCAACGCCATGACCGACCAGAACCTGCTGTTTTTCACCCAAGTGGGCAACTGCTACCAGCTGCCGGTGGCCCAGCTGGAGGAAAGCCTGCGGCCCAGGGACCGGGGCATCATGCTGTCAGGCATTTTAAACGGCCTGGAGGAGGGCGAGCGGGTGGTCAGCGTCATCCTGAAGCCCAATGACAGTGACCACCTGGGCGATCTGTTTTTCTTCACCAGCAACGGCATGGTCAAGCGCACCGCGCTTAAGGAGTATGATGTGCGCCGCAGCAAGGTGGCCGCCTGCGGGCTGGAAAAGACGGATGAGCTCCTCCTGGTGACCAGCCTGCTGCCCCATGACGACATCTATTGCCTGAGCCGCGCCGGCATGCTGATCCGCTTCCAGGAGGACGAGGTCAGCCCGACGGGACGGGTTACCCGGGGGGTGCGCGCCATGCGCCTGGGGCCAAAGGACAAGCTTGCTGCGGCCGGTGGCATTCAGGATGGCGACCAGCTGCTGCTGGTGTCCGAGCGCGGCTACATGAAGCGGGTGCCCGGCAACATGATTGACAGCCAGCGCCGCGCCGGCAAGGGCGTGCACGCCTTCTATTTCAACAAGAACGGCAGCAACGGCAGCTATGTGGCGGCTTCCTTCGTCACCAGCGCGCCCCGCTCCTTCACCGTGCAGACCACGGCGGGCCAGGCGGTGCCCTTCCACAGCGAAGACATAGAGCTGCAGAAGCTGACCGAGCGCGGCAAGCCCTACGTGATGGCAGTGCTGGACGATGTGGTGAGCGGCCTGGTGCTGTAGCTGCCCCTGCCCCCGCCTTTCCTTGACACTGCTTGCGGGGGCAAGTAAAATGCCTGTACAATGACAACAAAGGATTGGGATGTGATGCGCGGCTACCGTTACCTGACCAACACACGGCAAGCCCTGCTGTGGCTTTTGATTACCGGCGCGTTGGTCGCCCTGCTGCTTTCCGCCTTTTTGCCAGCGCTGTCCTACCTGGCCATGGGGCTGCTGCTCTTCCCCATCCTGCTGCTGTTCGTGTCCGCCCTGGGGGGCATCCTGCCAGCCCTGATGGGCCTGCTGCTGATGGTCTGGGGCGCTGTGCAGGCGGTGGGCCCCGGCGGGCTGTGGGTAGCCCTCTACCTGTTGCCCATGACGGCCGCCTTCCTGATTTGTCTGGAGCAAAAGGTGCCCTTTTTCCGCACGGCGGGCATTGTGCTGGCCGCCTTTGTTACCAGCATGCTGCTGATCTTCATTGTTTTGCAGCGCCAGGCCGGGGGCAATGTGTACCAGGCGGCAAGCCAGGCCGCGGTGGAGGGCCTGCGTGAGATGCCTCTGCGTGACAACCTGCTTTATACCCTCTGGCGCAACGGCTTCATCTCCCATGGCCTGCCTGAGGGCTCGGAGATTTTTGTCAGCACCGCTTCAGGCGGCTGGACCTTTGAGCCTGAGGTGCTGGAGGAGTTTTACAAGCAGGTGTCCAGCCGCCTCATGGCCCTGCTGGCCGCCCTGCTGCCAGGCCTGCTCACCAGCTTCGCCATTTCTGTCAGCCTCATGGGCAGCGCGCTGGCGCTCAAGCTGGCGGCGCGCTACCAGACCGCGCCCAGCCTTGGCATGCCGCCCTTCTCCATGTGGTTCCTGCCCCGGTCAGTTGGCCGGCGCCTGGTTGTGCTGGCCCTGGGCTACCTGGTGGCCATGTTCAGCAGAAACCTGGTGCTGCAAACGGCAGGGCAGCTCATGTACAACGTGTTCTTTGCCCTGTATGGCATCCAGGGCTTAAGCTACCTGAACTTTGTGCTCAAGCGCCGCGGCAGCCGGCGCGGACTGCGGTTTGTTCTGTTGCTGCTGCTCTTCACGCTGGTGCCGCCCGCCGCCATGTTCCTGGGTGTGTATGACCAGACGGCGGACCCGCGCAAGCTGCGCGGGGATGGCGCGCCCCGCTTGCCTGTGTGATCAAGATTTCAGGAGGTATGTATGAAAGTTATCCTGCTGCAGGATGTGCCCGGCACCGGAAAGAAGAACCAGATTCTGAACGTGTCTGACGGCTATTTCAGAAACTTCTTGCGCCCGCGCAAATGGGCCATGGAAGCCACCCCCCAGGCTGTGGCCGAGGTGGAACGCCGCAACGAGGCCGAACGTGCCCGTGAGGCCGAACGGCGCAACGAGGCGGAGGAACTGGCCCGGGAGCTGAAGGACAAGGTGATCCACCTGGAGGCCAAGGGCGGGGAAAAGGGCAGGCTGTACGGCAGCATCACCAACCAGGAGGTGGCCGATGCTTTGCTGGCCCAGCACCAGATCCAGATTGACAAGCGGAAGATTGAGCTGCTTGAGCCCATCCGCAACGCCGGCGATGCCCAGGTGACCGTCAGCCTCTACGCCGGGGTCAAGGTGGACATGACCGTGCGCGTAACCGCCATCCGCTAAGCGACACCAACAGGAGGCAGCAAGTGACCACCTACACCGCAGGCGACCTGGTCCGCGTGCCGCCCCACAGCCTGGAGGCTGAGCGGGCGGTGCTGGGTGCCGCCATGCAGGACAATGCCTCCCTCCTGTTGCTGATGGAGACCCTGCAGGCGGACGATTTTTACAGCCCGCAGCACCAGGTGATCTACCGCGCCATCGCGGCCCTTTTTGCCCAGGCACGCAACCCTGACCTGATTACCGTGGACGCGGAGCTGAGCAGCCAGGGGGCGCTGGAGGGCGTCGGCGGGCGGGATTACCTGGTGGCCGTGGTGAGTGCGGTGCCCACCCGCGCCTATATCCAGAACTATGTGGAGATTGTGCTGGAGAAAGCCACCCTGCGCAAGCTCATCACCGGCGCGGGCGAGATCAGCCGCGTGTGCTACGAGCAGCGCATGGACATGCAGGAAACCCTGCAGTTCGCTGAAAAAACCGTCTTTGACATCATCATGCGGCGCACCGGCAGCCAGCAGCTGACCCCCATCCGCGAGGTGATGAAGAGAACCCTGGCGCAGATTGAAGAGCTGGTGCGCAACAAGGGACAGATCGCCGGTGTGCCCACGGGCTTCAGCTACCTGGACCGCTTGCTGACCGGCCTGCACGGGGGTGAGCTGATCATGGTGGGCGCCCGCCCCAGCATGGGCAAGACCAGCTTTGTGATGAACATCGCCTCCTACGCCGCGCGCTTTGGTAAGTCCGTGGCTGTTTTCAGCCTGGAGATGCCCAAGGAGCAGCTGGCGCTGCGCATGCTGTGCGGGGATGCCCGGGTGGACATGCAAAACGTGCGCAGCGGCACGCTGGGAGCCAAGGATTGGCAGCGCCTCTCAGCCGCCCTGGGCCCGCTGTCTGAAACCCGCATGTTCCTGGATGACAGCGCCTCCCTGACCCCGGCCCAACTTCGCAGCCGCTGCCGGCGCCTGATGAGCGAGCGGGGCCTGGACTTGATTGTGGTTGATTACCTGCAGCTGATGTCGGCCGACGGGCGCACTGAAAACCGCCAGCTGGAGGTGAGCGAGATCTCCCGCAAGCTCAAGGGCATCGCGCTGGAGTTGAAGGTGCCGGTGCTGGCCTGCGCCCAGCTGTCCCGCGCCAACGTGAAACGCACCGGCAGCATCAAGCCGGTGCTCAGCGACCTGCGCGACTCCGGTTCCATTGAGCAGGATGCCGATGTGGTGATGTTCCTGCACCGTGCCCACTACTACAACAAGGAAGAGGGCGACCCCAGCGAGGCCGAGGTCATCATCGCCAAGCAGCGCAATGGCCCGCTTGCCACCGTCTACCTCACCTGGGTGGAGGAATACACCCTGTTTGAAAACCGCCAGCAGCAAGGAGCATATGATGACGCAAACTAAACTCAACCAACTTCAAAAAGACCAGCCATTTGAGGGCTTCCTGCTGGTGCGCACATCGGCCAGCCGCACCAACAAAAACGGCGACCCCTACCTGGACATCAACCTGGCGGACAACACCAGCGAGATCAATGCCAAGATGTGGAACACCAATGAGGCGGCGCCGGAACCCGGCAGCGTGCTCAAGGTGCGCGCCCAGGTGACCGAGTACAACGGCAGGCTGCAGCTGAAAATTGAGCGCCTGCGCATGAGCGAGCCGGCTGACGGGGTGGACCTGTCCCAGCTGGTCAGCGCCGCCCCCCGCCCGGCAGATGACATGTACCAGGAGCTGGATGGGGTCATTGACGGTATGCAAAATGATGTGCTGCGCAACCTCACCCGGGAGATGCTGCGACGGGCAGAGGAAAAGATCTGCTATTACCCGGCCGCGCAGAGCATGCACCATGCCGAGCGCAGCGGCCTGCTGCACCACCTGACAGACATGCTGCGCGCCGCCAGCGCCATTTGCCAATGCTATCCCTACCTGGACGCGGACCTGGTGATGGCCGGGGTGATCGTGCATGACCTGGGCAAGCTGACGGAGATGGACGCCAACAAGCTGGGCGCGGTCTCTGAATACACCAAGGAGGGCCTGCTGCTGGGGCACATCGTGACCGGTGTGGCGGAGCTGCGGGACGCCGCCAGGCAGCTGGGCTACGCGCCGGATGAGGAGTATGTGCTGCTGCTCTCCCACATGATCCTGAGCCACCACGGCATTCCCGAGTATGGCAGCCCCCGTCCGCCCATGTTTCCGGAGGCTGAGGTGCTCAACTGGCTGGATGTGCTGGACGCCAGGCTCAACAGCTTCCGCTCCGCCATCAAGCGCACCCGGCAGGGCGCTTTCAGTGACCGTGTCTTCGCGCTGGACCGCCGGGTCTACCATCCCTTCTACCTGAACGAGGAGCCTGATGATGAAGAGGCGGATACCGGGGAGATGAGCCCGGAGGCCGAGGTGGATGACCTTTCCCTCAGCCGCAGGGAGCAGGCGGAGCGCTCCTACAACCGTCTTTTGTAAGCAAACCGCAAACTTTTCCTGAAGGCTTGACGATGGCGGCGGTAATTGTTACAATATTTTTACGAACCACCCACTGGAGTCGGAAGTCGGAGGTTGATGGATGATGAAAAGACTGTATATGCTGGCGCTGCTGGCCCTCCTGGTGCTCGGCCTTGCCGCCTGCCAGCAGGCACCGGCTGCCGATGCGCCGGTGACCCAGCCGGAAGAAGAAGCCGGCACCACGCTGCAGGAATCCCCGCTGAACATGCCCGCCCAGGGCAGCGGGCTGGAAGGCTTGCCGGAAGATTATGACCCCAGCATCGAGGAGGGCGATAAATTGCCCCTGGCAGATGCCGCCTATGACGCGTCCGGCATCGCGCTCAGCGCCGGGGCCACGCCCATCCCGCTGGACCCGGTGGACCTGCCCTCCCCCACCAAGCGGCCGGACCTCACCTTCACCTTCGCCACCTACACCGCCAGCAACCTGGGGCTTACCTTTGAATCTGTCGCCGGTTACATCGTGGATGACAGCCAGCCGGATGTCTACGTGCTCACGGAGCCCATAGAGCAGCAAAAGGACAATTACTCCGTGGTGTTCACCCTGTCCCGCAACGCCGTGACCAACGCCTACAACCTGAACAACCTGCGCGCGGACCTGCGCACTTTTGGGGCGGACCTGGGCAAGGTCAACTACCAGGAGTGGCGCGTTTCTGACACCGCGCAGCGCACGCTGCTTGGCAAGCAGGGCTACTACATCACCTACCGCGGGGTCATGTATGACGGCACCATCGTGCGTGGCCGCGTACACATGTCCCTGCTGGACAACAACCGCGTGCTCACCCTGCACTACACCGGCCCGGGCGAATACAACACCGACTACTCCAACAACGTGTTTACCCGCATCCGCAGCACGCTCAAAGCCATTTAGCGCAGACGATATGAGAAGGCCGCCCGTTGGACAGCGGGCGGCCTTCTCATGTTGATGGGTTCACGGGTCAATGGCCATGTACAACTGTTCCTGGCCATTCCCTTCCTGCGTGCCCTCGGGCAAACTGGGCAGCTCCTTGAGGGAAGTCAGGCCAAAGTGGGACAAAAACTGGTCTGTGGTGGCGTACAGGATGGGCCGGCCCAGGGTCTCCTTGCGCCCAACATCGCGGATGAGGCCCTTTTGCGCGAGGGACTGCAGGGAATAATCGCATTTCACCCCACGCACTGCCTCCACCTCCTGGCGGGTCACAGGCTGGCGGTAGGCAACGATGACCAGGGTTTCCAGCGCCGACTGGGACAGGGTTTGCCGCTGGACCGGCTGCAGCACGCGCTCCACATAGGTGGCGTAGTCCGCCTTGCTGACCAGCTGCACCTGGTCCGCGAAGCGTTTGAGCTGCAGGCCACGCGCGTCCTCCTGGCAGGCCTGTTCCAGCGCCTGCAAGGCCTGTTCAACCGCCTCCAGGCCATGGCCCAAGGCATCAGCCAGCGTGCTGAGCGCGATGGCTTCCCCTGACACATACAAAATGGCTTCGATGATGCCCACCAGGCGGTCATTGCGCATGATGCTGCTCCCCTCCCCTGCTGCCCCGGCTGATGATGATGTCCCCCTGGGCCTCCTGCTGGCTCACACGCAGCCTGCCCTGCTTGAGCAACTCCAGCAGGGCAAGGAAGAGGGTGACAACCTCGTTGCGCGTGGGGGTCTGGCTGAACAATTCGGTAAAAGGCAGGCTGCCCCTGCGCGTCCGTCGCAGGATATGCCCCATGCAGTGGGCGACAGAGTGCTGGTCCAGGCGGATCACGCTGCCGCTTGCCTGGGGCGCCAGCTGCTCGCGGGCCCGCGCGCTGACCCGGGCGAAGGCCGCCATCAGCCCTTTCAGGGTGAGCCCCTCCAGCTCGTAGGTCACCGGGGGCAGGGGGTATTCATCCGGCAGCTTGGCGAAAACCCGGGCGGCCGCCTGCTCAAACTCCTGCATCTGTCCGGCCAGCTGCTGGAAGCGCGCGTACTCCTCCAGCTGGCGGATCAGCAAGGTGCCGGGGTCTTCCTCCTCCTCCTGGCCCTCCTGGGGCGGCGGGAGGATGGACCGGCTTTTGATCAGCAGCAGGGTGGCCGCCATCTGGATAAACTCGCTGGCCTCCTCCATGTCCAGCATCCCGGCCTTATGAACCAGCGCGATGTACTGGTCGGTCACCTGGGACACAAAGATGTCCTTGATGTCTATTTTGGCGCTACCAATCAGGTGCAGCAACAGGTCCAGCGGGCCTGAAAAAGCCCTGGCTTCCACCACAAAGGCCATTCAGGCCACCCCGAACAGCCGCAGCAGCAGCGGCAGGATGGCGCCCTGTACGGCATAAATGGCCTTCATCACCCATTCGCCAACAAAGTTGGTGGTGAACAGCAGGATGAGCAGCCCCAGGTGCATGAAACGAAACACCTTGCCGCCCATATAGATCTTGCCCTGGAAAAAGACATTGTTCACCACATGGAAGCCGTCAAGCGGCGGGATGGGCAGCAGGTTGAACAGCCCCATCCCGATGTTGACCAGGGACAGCTGAAACAGGAAGCGCTGGATATGGATCAGCCAGGGCGTGCGCAGGATGACCTGGATGTGCGCGTCGTTTTGCGGATAGAGCTGGATGGCAAAGCCTTCCTTCTGAAAGTTCAGCAGGTAGTCAGCGCCAAAATAGGCCAGCGCGTCCGGCGTATACAAGGCTTTGGCCAGCAGGATGCTCAGCCCGGTGGCCAGCAGGAACAGCACAAAATTGGTGCTGACCCCAGCCAGGGAAACGATGAGGTCATCCCGGCGGGGGTGTTTGAAGTTGTTCGGGTTTACCGGCACGGGCTTGGCCCAGCCGATGCCCATCAGGAACATGCTGATGGTGCCCACCAGATCCAGGTGCCGCAGCGGGTTCAGGCTGAGGCGGCCCAAATCCCGCGCGGTGGTGTCCCCGCTGCGCAAAGCGGCGTAGCCGTGGGCCAGTTCATGCGCGCTGAGCGCCAGCAGCACAGCAGGCGCCCGGTACAGCATGAAGAGCAAAAACCCGCCCGGATCCTGCTGCAGCCAGGAAAGCATGTCAGTCGTCCTGTGCTGCTGTTGCCGTCTTGCCCTGTGCCTGACGGGCACGCTCATACGCCAGCTGCGCCATGTCACGGTTGACGTGGTTGAGCGGGGAGAAACTGCCCTCCAGCGCGGTGGCCAGCTTCTCCTCCGCGTCCTGCGGCCTGCCTTCCTCCATGTCATACAGGGAGAGGAAGTACAGGGTGTCAATCTGGCTGGGCTTGAGCTGGTTGGCCTTCACAAAATATGGCCTGGCCGCTTCCTTGTCCTTGAGCAGGCGGTAATGCACCTGGCCCAGGTTGTCCAGGGTGATGGCATCCTCGTCGTCATACTCCAGCGCTTCCAGGTTGTAGTCCAGCGCCTTTTGCGCGTCCCCTGTCTCAACATACAGAAAGCCCAGGGACTGATAGGTGAGGCTGTTGGGCGTCTTTGCGTGGGAGGCTTCCAGGGTGGAGACAGCCTTGTCCAAGTCCCCCAGCTTCCATACGGCAATGGCATAGTTCATCAGCAGCTGCTGGCGCTTTTCCTGTGTCAAGTCCGACGCCTTCTGCGCCTTGACCAGGACCTCACGGGTCTTTTGCCAGGCGTCATCCCGGCCGGAGCGCAGCAGCAGCACCGAATAGGGCAGCATGTAGGATGCCAGCACCACGCCGTCGCGGTACAGCTGCTCGTACATCGCCAGCGCCTCTTCCTTTTGGCCGCGCTGGTGCTTGAGCAGGGCGGAACGTACCTTGAGACGGTTCATGATACTCATCGTTTCTTTTCTACCTTTCTGATCAGGCGCAGGCTGCGCTGCTCCAGGTCCTTGAAGCCCGGGTCGTCCACAGCGTCCTGCCCGCGGTGCTCATAGCAATATATCATGCCCTGCCTTGTGATTTCAAGCGCGCGGGCCGGATCGCGGAAGCGGTGCTCGTAAATCTTGGCCAGGGAAATATACACCTGGGGGCTGAGGCTGCCCTGCAGGTGCAGGCTTTCATACAGGCTGGCAGCCTGCTCATCCTGGCGCTGCCTGCGGTAGAGCTCCGCCATGCGCAGCCGCGCCATTTCCCGCACATCCCGTTCTGTGCAGGCACGGTAGCAGGTCATGGCGCGCTGGGCATCTCCCCCACGCTCAAAGGCGCAGCCCAGGCTGAAGAGATCCTGTTGATGGGTGGCGGTCTCCGGCTGCGCGTGCAGGGTGGCCAGCCGCAAAAACAGCAAGGCCAGGGTGAGGATGTCCTGCCGGTTGTGGTCCAGCACATCCCGCAGCAGGCCCTCGTCCTGCGTTTTCAGGTAGCTGAAGTAGCGCTCGGGCACCTGGGCACCGGGCAGGTCGTTCTCCCGGGAGAAGCCGAAGACCGCCTCCTCCAGCCGGGTGAGCGGGCAGCGACCCAGGCGAAGTTTGTATACGCGCCGGGCGGCATGCAGCAAATCCAGGTGGGGTTGCCCGTCCAGGCCCAGGCGCTGGCGGTTCATGGTCAGGCGGCTGGTGAGCAGGGGCAAGTCAAAGCTGCTGCCGTTGTAGGTAAGCAGCAGGTGGCTGGCCGCCACCCTGTTCATCAAATCTTCCAGCAGCTGCGGCTCCTGCGGGTAATCACGCATCAGCACCTGGGTGATGCGTAGCTGATGCCCCACAAATTGCCCATAACCAATCAAAAAGGCCAGGGTGCCGGCCCCACGGGACAGGCCGGTGGTTTCCGTGTCAAGAAACAACAGCCGTTCCGGCGCCAGCGGCTGCCGCAGCCGACCGGCGCTGAGGCTGTTGAGCGTTTGCGCGTCTAAGGCTTCCGGGAGCGGGTGTTCCAGGGGTACCAGCGTGGTTTCCACCAACAGATCGGGCTTGACCTGGGGCTTTCTCGCCTGCCCCGCGGCGGGCTGCATGCGATTGAGCCGGTCATACAGGGAGGCCATCAGCCGCCCCCCGCCTGTCCGGGCAGGCGCACTTCCTCATCCTCATCCGTCCAGGGCGGCGCGGTGGGCCGCGGCGTGGGATAGGCGTACCACAGTGCCTGCTCATAGCTTTGCCCGGGCGGCAGGTAGGGCGCGGTGGCGTCGCGCAGCGCCTGCTCCTGGTCCACGGCCTCGCGCAGCAGCTGCAGGTGCTGGGGCGTCTGCCCTGCCATCAGCTGGCCTACCAGTCCGGCCAGCAACACGTGGCTGCCGCCGGTCAACACATAGCCGGGCAGCTGGGCCGCGTATTCCACGTAGGTCTCCAGCGGGATGTCCAGCTGGTGCATGGCGCTGGCGTGGGCAATGCCCACATAGCGAAAGTGCCAGGGCTCATCGCTGACGCCGGTGATCTGGCGCCACTGGTCCTTATAGCGCAGGATGAAGCCGAAGCGGTGCGCGTTCTGGCCTGCCCAGCGGCCTTCATCCGTTTCACCAAAGGCCAGGCTGAGGCCCAGGTGGGAAGGAGCCTGGATGTCCATCACCAGGCCCAGCTGATGCTCACTGCTGCCAGCCGGCGCCACGCGCGACTGGGCCTTCTGCCGGCTGCCCACCTCCTGCACCTTGGCGTTGAACAGAATCTGCTGGATGCCAAAGCTGCGGTAGCCAGAGGCGGCAAACAGGGTGTATCCCTCTTCATAGAAGGCGGCCTCAAACATGGCTTCAAGTGCCTGCGCCGCTTCCTGCCGCAGATAAATCCTCTCCTGCAGGCTGGCCTTGCGCGTGGCCACCCGGGGCTGAACCAGGTCATCCGGCTCATAGGTCCGGCTGACGCGGTTCTGGCGGTTGACCAGCGCCAGGTTGCCGCCGATCTCCAGGATGGCAGGGGCCTGGGGCTGCGACGCGGGGCTGGCTGCATCCTGCGCCAAGGCGCCTGGCTGCATCAGCAACCAGGCGGAAAAGACAAGCAGAAGCAGTTTTTTCATTGCTTCAGCGCTGACTGTCCGCGAAGGAGACCTCGCTGTCCCCATCCTCGTCTGTTTCGTCAAGCATTACCACAGCCGGCGGCGCGTTGAGCTGCCTGACCAATGCGGCGTAATCCCCGCCCTGCGCCTCAAAATCCCGGATGGCGGCGGTGTACTCCTGGGTGAACTCCTCCAGGGACAGGCGGTTGTCCATGATGTACGAGGCCACCTCCACGCCCACATAGCGCAGGTGCCAGGGCTCGTAAATGATTTTGGTGATTTCCTGCTTTTCGGGCAGGTAGCGGATGATGAAACCAAAGTCGGCGCAATTGGCCTCCATCCACCGGGCCTCGGGTGTATCGCCAAAGGCGGGGGTCATGCCGTCGCGTTTGGCCCATTCCCGGTTGAGCACATCCACCCCAAGACCTGTCTGGTGGTCAGAGGTGCCCGGCCTGGCCACCACGCCATCGTCCCGCCCATAGCGCTCCACCCGGTTCTCATACATGGTGCGCTGGGTCTGGTAGCTGCGGTAGGAGCTTTTGACGTACAGCTCGTGCCCTGCCTCCTCCGCCGCGGCGAACAGGTCCACCAGGGCCTGCGCGGCCTCGCGGCGCAGCTCATGCGGGCCGCTGACCCCTCTTAGAGACAGGCGCACCAGGTTGTTGGGCGCAAAATCCGCGTCCAGCACAGCATCCTGGCTGACCAGGGTCAGGTTGCCGTTCTTGTTTTCCAGCAGGTTGGCCGCCAGCGGGTAGGTCCAGACGGGCTGCTGTGCCAGCGCCTGGCTGGCCAGCAGCAGCAAGACCAGCAGGAGCAGGGTGGTTTTAGATGATCGCATCACTGAGGTACTCCCCGAACATGGTTTTGGCCAGCCAGGCCACATAGGTTTCCAGCGGAACGTCAAGCGCAGCCAACCTGGCGGCGTGCTCCACACCGACATAGCGCAGGTGCCAGGGCTCGTCCGCGTAGCCGGTGATGTCGGTCCAGTCCGCCTTGTAACGGATGATGAAGCCGTACTGGTGCGCATGCCGGGCCACCCACTGGCCTTCCTGGCTTTTGCCAAAGGAGGAGTTGAGCTGGCCGGAGCGCAGGCTGCTGACATCCATCGCCAGACCCAGCTGGTGTTCGCTGGCGCCGGGCGGGGCGACCAGCAGGCTGGCCCGTGCCTTGCCGGAGTTGCCAATTTTGCGGCGATAGATGGCGTTCTGGGTGGCATAGCTGCGATAGCCGGAGATGGCCACCAGCCGGTGCCCTTCCTGCTGCGCGTCCTCAAACAGGCGCTCCAGCATCCTGGCCGCCTCTTCCCGCATCAGGACGGCGCTGCTGGCCTTGCGTACCTGCGGCATGACCAGGTCATCTGGCTCATACTTGCTGGTGAGGCGGTAGTCGCGGTTGACCAGGTACAGCTGACCGCCCAGGTTGGTCTGGTCCACCAAACTGTGCACACCCGACTGACCCAGGGTGAGCACCAGCATCAGGATAGACAGCAGCTGCCTCATCAGGCCGGGCTGTCCTGCAGCAGCTGCGGGTATTGGGCCTTCAGGCGCGCCAGGGAGGGCTTGGTCATGCGCACCTTCAACCGGGTGCCCGCCTCCTCATGGCTTTCCTCCAGCACCCGGCCCAGCCTGTGCACCTCGTTGAGCGCCTGGTAGGTGTGGAAAGGCACCAGCAGGTTGACCACCTGCTCGCGCTCGCGCAGCAAGCTGGCGATGGCGCTGAGCAGCTGCTCCACCCCTTCCCCTGTTTTGGCGGACAGGCGGATGGCGCCCGGGGGCAGGATATGTTGCATGTCCCGGGCGATGTCCCACTTGTTGTAGACCTCGATGCGGGGCTGGTTCACCGCGCCCAGGTCACTGAGCACCTCTTCCACCGCGGCGCGCTGCTCCTCGGCCGCGGGGTTGGATGCGTCGGACACGATGACCAGCACGTCCGCGTCCATCGCCTCATCCAGGGTGGAGCGGAAGGCTTCCACCAGGTCAGTGGGCAGCTTGGATACAAACCCCACGGAGTCGGTGAGCAGGAACTCATCCCCTTCCTTCAGGGTGATGCGGCGGGACACGGTGTCCAGCGTGGCGAAGAGCTGATCCTCCACATAGACGCCTGCGCCGGAGAGCAGGTTGAGCAGGGTGGACTTGCCGGTGTTGGTGTAGCCCACCAAAGCCACTGAGGGAAGCTCGCTGCTTTCCCGGTTCTTGCGGCGAATGGCGCGCTGGCGCTCCAGCTCCTTGAGCTCCTCCTTGAGCTGCTGGATGCGCCGGCGAATCACCCGCCGGTCCATCTCCAGCTTGCTCTCGCCAGGGCCTCTTGTGCCAATGCCGCCGGCCAGGCGCGAGAGGGAGGAGCGCGCCCCCACCAGGCGGCTGGCGCGGTAGTTCAGCTGGGCCAGGCTGACCTGCAGCTTGCCCTCGGCCGTGGTGGCCCGCTGGGCAAAGATGTCCAGGATCAGGGTGGTGCGGTCAATGACGGGCAGGCCCAGTGCCTCCTCCAACCGGTTGGTCTGGATGCCGGTCAGCTCATCATCCACAATGACCAGGCTGGCTTCCCTGGCCTGGGCGTCCAGGGCCACCTCGGCCGCCTTGCCAGAGCCGATGTAGGTGGCCGGGTCGGGCTTGCCCTTGGCCTGCAGCGCGCTGCCTACCACCACAGCGCCCGCGGAATCAGCCAGCGCGGCCAGCTCATCCAGGGAGGACTGGCTGTCCACCCCCACCAGGTAGGCGCGCTCCACATCATCTTCCGTGCGCACGGTCTGTTGGGTGGCCATCTGGTCGTTCTGGCTGATGACAGCCATCAGCTGGGGGTGCTCCAGGTGGTTGATGTCAATCTGCGTGATGGGGCCTGGGGTGAGCACACCTTCCTCATTGGGCGCAAGCATTGACAGGGTGGCGCCGGTCAGCGCCCCCTGCTCATCCACGCCCAGGGCGCAGATGGCGTCCAGCCGCAGGCTGGAGAGCGCCGCGATGTCCACCTCGGACAGGCGCGGGTCACCATTGGGGTGGGTGTGCACGCAGCGCACGCGGCCCAGCCGCGTGTCGGAACGCCGCTGGCCCAGGTCCTGCAGGCTGACCCTGTCAGCCTGACCGATGGAAATGTCCAGGATCCGCCCGTTGCGGGCGATGTACACCGCTATCTCACGGCGCACCAGCGCGGTCAACCGCGCCAGCTCACGCGCCAAATCCAGCGGCAGGAACTGCTTGCTGTCCACCTCCGTGTCGTACAGCGCCTGCATCTGGTTGAGGACGCTGTCACGAACGCCGGACAGGTTGCCGCTGATTTTTTGCATATACGCTCCTTCAGGCCTGGTGGTTTTTCTGGTAATCCTCAATGGCGGCGTGGATGGCTTCTTCCGCCAGCACCGAGCAGTGCATCTTGGAAGGCGGCAGGCCATCCAGGGCCTCGGTCACGGCCTTGTTGCTCAGCTTCAGCGCTTCATCCAGGGTCTTGCCCAGCACCATTTCCGTGGCCATGGAACTGGTGGCGATGGCCGCGCCGCAGCCAAAGGTGCGGAAGCGCACATCGGTGATGACGTTGTTCTCCACCTTGATGAACATCTTCATGATGTCGCCGCATTTGGCGTTGCCAACCTGGCCGACGCCGTTGGCGTCCTCAAGAGTACCTACATTGCGGGGGTTCTCGAAATGATCCATTACCTTATCGCTGTACATAGCTTATGCTCCTTGCTCATACAGGGGCGACATGTCCCTGAGGGTTTTGATGATGCCGGGCAGAACCCGTTTGACTTCGTCAATCTCTTCCTGGGTGGTTTGCTCTGACAGGGTCAGCCGCAGGCTGCCGTGGGCGATTTCGTGCGGCAGGCCAATGGCCAGCAGCACATGGGAGGGGTCCAGCGACCCGGAGGTGCAGGCAGAGCCTGAGGAGGCGGCAATGCCGGCCAGGTCCAGCCGCAGCAGCAGCGCCTCGCCCTCGATGTAGCGCACGGACAGGTTGGCGTTGTTGGGCAGCCGGTTGATTGGGTCACCATTGAGGCGCACGTCCGGCACAAGGTCTATGATGCCGTGGATGAGGTCATTCCGCAGCCGGGTGATGCGGGCAGCCTTTGCATCCAGGTCCTGCACCGCCAGCTCGATCGCGGCGCCCAAGCCCACCACGCCGGGCAGGTTTTCGGTGCCCGCCCTGCGGTTGCGCTCCTGCGCGCCGCCGTGCAGCAAGGGGTCCAGGCGCACGCCCTTGCGCACATACAGCGCCCCCACACCCTTGGGCCCGTGGAACTTGTGGGCGGACAGGGACAGCAGGTCCACCTGCCAGTCCCGCACATCCACCGGGATGGCGCCGATGGCCTGGACGGCGTCAGTATGGAAGAGTACCTTGTGCTCCCGCGCGATGCGCCCAATCTGCGCGATGGGCTGGATGGTGCCAACCTCGTTGTTGGCCGCCATGATGGAAATCAGGGTGGTGTCCGGCCGGATGGCGTCACGCACCGCCTCCGGGTTGACGCGGCCGTGCTCATCCACCTGCACATAGGTGACCTCAAAGCCTTGCTTTTCAAGGTACTGCAGGGTGTGCAGCACCGCGTGGTGCTCCACCTGGCTGGAAATCAGGTGCTTTCCCTTCCTGGCGTGGGTCAGGGCCGCACCCTTGATGGCCCAGTTGTCGCTCTCCGTGCCGCCGGAGGTAAAGTAGATTTCTGCCGCCGTGCAGTTCAGCGCCGCGGCGACGCGCCTGCGCGCGTCCTCCACGGCTTTGCGGGCATCCCGCCCGGTGGCGTAGATGCTGGAGGCATTCCCGTAGTGCTGGGTAAACCAGGGCAGCATCTGCTGCAGTACCGCGTCGCTTACTGGGGTGGTCGCCGCGTTGTCCAGGTAGATCTTGTTCAAGCAAGCCCTCCGTCGTTGTCCGGTTCATCACCGGTATTCATCAGCATGTCATGGAGGCTGTAGCGGTCCATCAGGTCCGCGATGCCGTCGCGCACCACGGACCAGGTGCGGTGCAGGCCACAGGTGCCGGCCTGCTCGCAGGTTTCCGGCTCGCCCACGCACAGATCCAGGCGCACGGGGCCTTCCACCGCGTCAATGACCTGGCCCAGCGTGATCTCGCTGGCAGGCCGCGCAAGCAGGTAGCCGCCCTGGTTGCCCCGCACTGTGTCCACCAGGCCTTCACGGCGCAGGCGGCCCAGCAGCTGCTCCAGGTAGTCCCCGGGCAGGCCCTGCTCGGCGATGCGGCTCAAAGGCTGCGGGCCCTCGCGCTCATTTTGCGCCAGGTACAGCATGGCGCGCATGGCGTAGCGGCTCCTGGATGACAGTTTCAAGGCTTCCCTCCATCAATCCCGATTGCTTTGGTCGGGAATGGCAAAAGAATAACACCGTACAGCCACGGTGTCAATGATAACAGGGCCACAAAAGCACGAAAATTGAAAGGTTTTTTTGTATATTTGCACAGCGGACTAATGCAGGCCGGTCTGTTCCAGTGCGTCCGCGTAGCGCTCCCGCGCCAGGCGGGCCAGGTAATCATACAGCGGGCGCTGTGAAGGTTGGTTGAGCAGCTCCTCCAGGCAGCTGGCCGTCTCCTCCAACAGCCGCACATCGGTGATGCCAAAGCCGCCCAGCGCCCGCCCATGCTGGCGGGTGCCCAGGAACTCGCCGGGGCCGCGCAGCTCCAGGTCCTTCTGGGCGATGACAAAGCCGTCATTGGTCTGGGTGAGGATGTTGAGGCGCTCGTTTGGCTCCCCCAGCAGGAAGCACCAGCTTTCCTTGCTGCCCCGGCCGACGCGCCCGCGCAGCTGATGCAGCTGGGCCAGCCCAAAGTACTCCGCGTCCTCAACCACCATGGTGGTGGCATTGGGCACATCCATGCCCACCTCCACCACGGTGGTGGACACCAGCACCTGGGCGCGGCCGGCATAAAAATCCTCAAGGGCCTTGTTCTTCTCCGCTTCCTCCTGGCTGCCCCAGGTGAGGGCCATGCCAATGCCCTTGAGGGGGCCATCCCTAAGCTGCCGGTAGAGGCTGAGCGCTGAGGTCTTCTCCTCCTGGGCGTCCCCGCTGTCCTCCACCAGGGGGCAGACCAGGTAGCTCTGCTCGCCCTGCTGCGCCTTCTCCCTGATGTACTGGTAGAGGTCATCCCGCCGCTGTGGCGGCACAACCCGCGTTCTGACCGGGGTTCTGCCCGGGGGCATTTCATCCATCACGCTCACGCGCAGGTCCCCATACAGCACCAGCGCCAGGGAACGCGGGATGGGTGTGGCGGACAGCGCCAGCAGGTGCGGGGTCAGGTCGTCGCCGCGCTCTGCCAGCGTCTGGCGCTGCCTGACGCCGAAACGGTGCTGCTCATCGGTAATGGCCAGGCCCAGCTTGTGATAGACCACGTCCTTGCTGATCAGTGCGTGGGTGCCGATGATCAGCTGCCAGGCGCCGCTTTGGATGCTGTCCAGCGCCTCGCGCCGCTGCGCCGCCCGCAGGCCCCCCAGCAGCAGGCCGCAGGTGATGCCAAAGGGGGCCAGCAGCTGGGTGGCGCTGCTGTAATGCTGGCGGGCCAGCAGCTCGGTGGGCGCCATCAAGGCACACTGGTAATCACCCCGGATGGCGGCCAGAGCGGCGCCAAAGGCCACAGCGGTCTTCCCGCTGCCCACATCCCCCTGCACCAGGCGGCGCATGGCCTGGGGGCCCCGCAGGTCCTGCAGCACCCGGTTCAGGGTATCCCGCTGGGCGCCGGTGGGCGAAAAGGGCAGTTGTCCCCAGAATTCCTGCGCGAAACTGCCCGCAACTGTGATCCTGGGCCCTGCCTGGTCCGCGGGGCCGGCCAGGCGGATAGCCAGCTGATATAGCAGCAGGTTCTCAAACCCCAGCCGGCGCTGGGCGGCGGCCAGCTGGTCCATGTCCTCCGGCTGGTGGGCCTGGAGCCAGGCCTGGGCACGCCCCAGCAAGCCATGCCACTGGCGGAAGCTGTGGGGCAGGGTTTCCGCCTCTGCCGGGTCCACCAGCGCCAGCGCCTGGGTGATGAAGCCGGCAAACACCTTGCCTGGCAGGCCGGGCAGGGGCCGGTACTGGGGGATGATCCCCCGCTCCTTGAGCATTTTGGGGTTGGTCAATGTCAGCGCTTCCCCGCGGCGCTGCACCAGGCCATACAGGATCAATGTGCTGCCCGCTTTGACCTGGCGGGCCATCCAGGGCTGGTTGAACCAGGCAAGGGACAGGCTGCCGCTTGCATCCCGCACCCGGGCGCGCACAATGGAGCGGCCGGCGTAGTACTGCAGGCTGGGCGCGGACACCACTTGCCCTTCCACGCAGGCCTCGCCCGTGCGCAAGGTGGAAATGGGCTGGGGCTGCCGGGCATTGAGGTAGCCGCGGGGCAGGCAGTCCAGCAGGTCATACAGGCTGGTGATGCCCTGCTGCGACAGCGCTTCACGCCGCTTTGGCCCCAGGCCCCTGATGTGGTCAAGGGCTGGGGCCTTGCTGTCAAAAAAAGCTGCCTTGCCGACAGCTTCGTTTTGTTGTTGATAATTTGGCTTATTCAACGGACAGCAGGTAGAAATACAGTTGTTGGCCGCCGCGGTGCACTTCCACATCGCAGTCCGGGTAGAGGCCCTCAAGCTGGTCGCGCAGCGCGCGGGCATCCTCCTCCCGGGTTTGGTCACCGTAATAGACGGTAATCAGGCCGTCATCCTCGTTGACGATCTCCTTCATCAGCAGCACGGCGGCTTCCTCGGCCGTGTCGCAGTTCACCGTGACCTGGCCGTTGTTGAGCCCGATGATGCTGCCTTCCTTGATTTTCAGCTCGTCCAGGTTGGTGTCGCGCACGGCAAAGGTCACCATGCCGGTGCGTACCTTCTGGGCGGCCTCATCCATGCGCTTGCTGTTCTCCTCCGGGGTTTCCTCCGGCTGGAAGGCCACCACCGCCGCGATGCCCATGGCCACGTTCTTGGTGGGCAGCACGATGACGTGCTTCTCGGACATCTCAGCCACCTGCTGGGCGGCCAGGGTGATGTTGCCATTGTTGGGCAGGATGAAGATGCATTTGGCGTTGATGGCGGCGACGGCTTTTTCCAGGTCCTCAATGCTGGGGTTCATGGTCTGCCCGCCGGGCACGATGCCGTCCACCCCGAGGTCACGGAAGATGTCGTCAAAGCCATCCCCCTGGGAGACCGCGATGATGCCGTATTCCTTGGGCTCCTGCTGCTTTTTGGCGTCCAGGTCGCGGCGCTGCTGGAGCATGTTGTCAATTTTGAGGCCATTGAGCTCCCCGAGCATGAGGGCGTGCTGCAGTGCTTTGCCCGGGTCATTGGTGTGCAGGTGTACCTTGACCAGGCTGGGGTCGCCTACCACCAGCACGCTGTCACCGATGCGCGCCAGCTTGCGCCGGAAGGAGGCGATGTCCGAATCGCTGACACCGGGGCGCAGCTGTTGCACAAAAAACTCGGTGCAGTAGGCGTAGGTAATTTCACCCAACAGGTCATGTTCATCTTGGAATTCCTGCTCAGCGCTGGCATCACCGCTCATGTCCACGAGCAGGTCATCCACCTGCTCGCCGTTGATGACCGCGGCATAGCCGGCGTAAATCAGCAGCAGGCCGCGCCCGCCGGCGTCCACCACCCCGGCCTGGGTCAGCGCGGGCAGCATTTCCTGGGTGCGCTTCAAGATGCTCTCGCCACTGGTGAGCATAATGTTCATCAGCCCCGGGAAGTCCAGCGGGCCCATTTCGATCTGTCGGGTGACATCCTCCGCGATGACCCGGGCGACCGTCAGGATGGTGCCCTCCTTGGGCTTCATGACCGCCTTGTAGGCGGTGTCAGCCCCGGCCTTGAGCGCGGCGGCAAACTCAGCCGGGGTGATGGTCTCCTTGTCGGTCAGGGCCTTTGAAAAGCCGCGGTAAAGCTGGGAGAGGATCACGCCGGAGTTGCCCCGGGCTCCCCTGAGGGCCCCCTTGGACAGGGCCTCGGTCAGCCCGCCGATGCTGGTGCTGTCCTTGCTGTTGATTTCCCGCACCGCGGACATCATGGTCATGGACATGTTGGTGCCCGTATCGCCGTCCGGCACGGGAAAAACGTTCAGGGCGTTGACGGCTTCCCTGTTCTTTTCCAGCAGGGCAGCGCCGGCGTTGACCATTTCACGCAAGGTGTTTGCATCCAGCAAGTGTTTGTCCACCATCAATATTTCCTCCGAACCAGTGGGTGTCAGACGCGGATTCCCTCAACTGTGATGTTGACGTTGCGCACCTTGACACCCGTCATGCTCTCCAGCTTGTACTTGACGACTTCCTTGATGGAGTTGCACACCTCGGTGACGGAAATGCCGTATTCCACAACGATGTACAGGTCCACATCCACCATGTCGTCCACCGCGCGCAGGGCTACGCCGCGGCTCAGGTTCTCACGCCCAAGCCACTCCACCAGCCCATCCTTGGCCCGCTTGCTGGACATCGCCACGATGCCGTAGCACTCCAGGGTGGCGTAGCCCACCACCTTGAGCATGACCTCCTCAGAAATATAGATGGTACCGATTTCGTTTTTAATCTTGAACTCCATCATGAACCTCCCTTGGGCTGCAGTTTCTGTTTGCAGTATACAAGGTTTTGTGGCAGGACGCAATATCCTGCCACCTCATGCCGTGCCCTGGCCGGGGCACACGCGTTCTCTTTGAATTAAAACCCGTTGTCCTTGTTGATCTGGTCAATCTGGCTGGGGCGCAGCGGCGGGTTGCAGGTGGCGCAGGCGGTCAGCTTGCTGTGCTGATGGTCATCCAGCTGCGCGTACACCAGGCTGCCCTGAAGCGGCAGGAAGCGGTCCCGGATGCTGCGGCAGTTCTGGTCCAGGTGGTAGAACTTGCCGCCATTGGGGTTGTAGAAAAGGGCCAGGCTGTCCTCCGGATAATCGTAGTAGCGGCCATCGTCATCCCAAACTAGCACCTTGGTGTTCAGCTTGATGTTGCTCCACAGCCAGGTCATGTTGATGCCGTCGGCATTGTTCACCCGCTGCACGCGGATGCAGCCATGGCTGGCCTTCTTTCCCAGCTGGGCTTCCTGGGAGGAGTAATCCCAGTGGCCAGTGCGCTCGTTGAGGATGTAGGGCACCTCGTGGATAAGGTTGCCGCCGTTGATGCGCATGGACATGCGGCAGACTAGGTTGCCGGCGTTGAAATCCCCTGTGCGGCTCACCATCAGGAACTCGCCGGAAGGCGTCTCGTTCCAGGGCTGTTTCTTGGTGGGGATGCCGGTGGAGATGAGCAGCTCCGTGAAAATCTTGCCGTCCTTGAAGATGTACATGCGCTGGCGCAGCTTGTCGATCATGATGCCATAGTCATCCCGGGGCTGGATCACGCGCAGCAGGTTGGTGCGCACATAGCCCCGGATGAGGGCATCGGTGTCGCCATAGCCGCGGCGGGTGCGGTTGTCCGGGCCGTAGGAGGAGTTGTAGGCCTCCACCAGCGTCCAGCCATCGTCATACTGCTCAATGACATGGACACCCTGGGACTCATAGCCCAGCTCACCCACGATGTTGTCCCGCTTGGTGCTGTCATCCCGGGTTGCCCGCAGCTTGTAGGTTTCCCGCTGGTCGCGTCCCCAGATGACGGTGATGGGCTGCATCATCACCTTCCAGATGGCTTCCTCGTTGTAATCGCCCACCGGCAGGCGCCAGAAGTCCTTGCCGATGTCCTCCTCCGGCACTTCCTCCATGGTGGGCACGGCGTAGTGGTAGTCCTCCTTGCCGGAGGCGACAACGTTGACCCGCTTGTCCGATGGCTCCTCCGCCTGGTCCAGCGCGGGGTCATCCCCTAGGGGCTCATCGCCCTGCTCCTCCTGCTGGAAGACGCCTTCATCCGTGATGCCAAGCGTAGGTTCCACGGGCATTGCGGCTGGCAGCACCTCCAGGGTGATGTGGTGCTGGTTGGCCGCGAAGCCGCTCTCATCAATAAAGACCACTGTCAGGGTGTGAAAGCCTTCCGGCGGGGCTTTGCCCTCCGTCAGCCCGTCCCAGGTGATGTCAGTGAGGCCCTCGGGCACCTGCTGGTTGAACAGTTCATGGTACTGCTCAGCCACGTGAAAAACCACCGCCAGGGCGCCGGGCATGTTCACCTGAACGCCCAGGCGCCATTCCTCCCCAGGATTCACCTGGGCATTGGGCAGCACCAACTGGGTAATCTGGGGGCTGGGAAGGCCCACCTGCAGCGGCTGCTCCAGGCTGTGTTCCCCCATCTGGAGGCGCAGCCGGTAGTAGCCTGCTGTCAGCGGCTTCATGGCGTTGTCATAGCCGTTCCAGATGATGCTGTTGGCGCCCTCCCGGGCGGTGTGGCCTTCCTGAATGGCAAAAAGCTGCTCCCCTGCCTCGTCCAGCAGGTGGAGGGAGGCGGTGCCATCGTGGTCGGCGTTGTACTGATATATCTCGGTCTTGCCAGGCCTGATAAAGCCCGGGAAACTGGTCGCGACAAGGTGCGCGCCATGCTCCTCGCCAAGGCCCAGAAGGGGCAGCAGCAGGGCGGCTACCAGGAAGAGAATCACGGTTCGCCTGTTCATCCGGCCCTCCTTACACAAATCCGGGTCATCGTAGCAAAATGTATGTGACAGGGCAAGGGGTACATATAAATATATTGTAAACATTTCTGTCACAGGCTATAATGATTGCGCAACAATAGGAGGGTTTTTTCTTGCCTCTCAATGAAACTTTGAATGAAATCCTGTCCGCTGTGCGTCAGATCCGCGCGCCGCTGAGCCTGACGGAAACCGACCTGCACAGCCTGGTGTCCAAGGCCCTGGAGCAGGCAGGCATTCCCCATGCCCATGAGGTCACGGTGGCGCCGCGCTGCCGGATAGACTTTCTTGCCCGCGGCGTGGGCATTGAAATCAAGCGCGCCCGTCCCAACCGGCGCGCGCTGCTGGCCCAGGCCACCCGCTACCTGGCCTCCCCGCGCGTAGAGGCGCTGCTGATCATCGCTGAGCGCGCGCTCCCCTTGCCGGATACCGTTCTGGGCAAGCCCTGCCAGGTGCTCAGCCTGCAGGCTTTGTGGGGGATGACAGCCAGCCAGGGCAACCCGGTAGCATCAGCGCAACCCTCACCATTGCCACCGGCATTGCAGGCACCTGCCAGGAACACGCCGCACAAGCACGAAACCCCGGAGAACACCATCCAGTTGCCGCCGTATCTGCGCGACAGCGTCCAGACCGGCCGGCTGTACGGCACCCTGTCATACCAGGCACGGGGCAAGCGCTGGGTCATCAATGGCGACCCGGCGCTGACAGAAATGGTCAAGCGGCTGTTCCCCGGGGCGGACGCGGGCAAGCGGGGCGTTGCCCGCTTCAGCGCGCACCGGCGTCTGGTGGGGGAGCTCAACTGGCTCATGCAGCGCTATCCCCTGGCCATCATGCCCGCAGACCAGGAGCGCTGGCAGCAGGCGCTTCAGGAGGCCAGGCAGCATTACATCAGCCGGGAATCCTTCCGCCTGGCGGCGCCCGCTTATGAAAACACAAGCGGGTATTTTCAGGGCAGCCTGCGCCCCTTTCAGGAGTACGGCGCCAGCTGGCTGGTGCACAGCCAGCGTGGGTTGCTGGCCGATGAGATGGGCCTGGGCAAGACGGTGCAGACCCTGGCGGCGCTGGCATCCACCGGCAGCTTTCCGGCCATGGTGGTGGTGCCACCCCACCTGGTGAGCAACTGGGCAGCGGAAATCACGCGCTTCCTGTCCATGGAAGGCCGCGCGCCGGTGGTGCACCAGATCCGTGGCCTGACCCCCTATGACCTGCCGCCGGCGGACATCTACCTGATCCATTATTTGCTGTTGCGCGGCTGGAAACAGGCGCTGCCCGGGCTGCCCCTTCAAGCCGTGGTGTTTGACGAAATTCAGGAACTGCGCCACCGGGGCACCGAGAAGTACAGCGCGGCCAGCCTGCTGGCAGGGGCAGTGGAGCGGGTGTACGGCTTGTCCGGCACCCCCATTTACAACCAGGGCGGGGAGATCTGGAATGTGGTGAACATTCTGGACTATCACCTGCTGGGCGACTGGGACTCCTTCACCCGGGAATGGTGCTATGGCTATGGCAACGCGGTGGTCATCCACCCGGACTGGCTGGGCGACCACCTGCGCCGGGAAGGGCTTATGCTGCGCCGCACCAAGAAGGAGGTGCTGCCAGAGCTGCCCGACAAGCGCCGGCTGGTCAGCCAGGTGGACGCGGACGACGCCCTGTTTGACAAGCTGATGAAGCCGGTGGTGGATCAGCTGCGCGCTTTTGCCAGCAACCCGGACCTGAGCCCTTCCCAGCGCGCGCTGGCGGAGGGCCGCCTGTCCCAGTCTGAGCGCCAGGCCAGCGGCATCGCCAAGGCGCCCTATGTGTGCCAGTTTGTGCGGGCGCTGCTGGACAACGACGAAAAGGTGCTGCTGTTTGCCCACCATCATGCGGTGATGGACCTGTACAAGAAGGAGTTGAGGCGGTATTCCCCCGCCTTCATCACCGGGCGGGAAACCGCCGCGCAAAAGGATCAGGCCGTGCAGCGCTTCGTGTCCGGCCGCACCGCGCTGTGCTGCATCTCGCTACGGTCGGCCTCAGGGCTGAACCTGCAGGAAGCCACCTGCGTGGTGTTTGGGGAATTGGACTGGTCCCCCGCGGTACATTCCCAGGCAGAGGACCGTGCCCACCGCATCGGCCAGCAGGATTCACTGCTGTGCTATTATCTGGTCAGCGCCCGCGGCGCGGACCCCCTGATGCAGGATGCCCTGGGCCTGAAGGTGAGCCAGTTTCTGGGCTTGATGGGCGACAGCGCCATCACCCAGGCCGAGTCCGCCCACAGCGCGAGCCTGGCGCGCGCGCATGTGGAAGACATGCTGCGCCGGCTGCTGTAGCCTTGCGCTTCATTGACAGCCGGCCGGGCAACCCGGTAAGATGACAGGCAAAGGGGGCAGATGATGCGCATTTTGGGGATAGATCCGGGCCTGGCAACCATGGGCTGGGGGCTGATACGTTCAGAGGGTCACAAACCACGGTTTGTCGCCTGCGGCGTCATCACCACCCAGCCGGACACCCCCCTCCCCCGGCGTTTGTCTGAAATTGACACCCAGGTGGCCCAGTTGCTCAGCCTGTACGAACCCGAAGCCATCGTGTTTGAGCAATTGTTTTTCGCGCGCAACGTGACCACCGCCTTTACCGTGGGCGCCGCGCGGGGGGTGGCCATTTGCCGCTGTGCCAACTACACCCAGCAGCTCTTTGAGTACACCCCCATGCAGATCAAGCAGGCGGTGGTGGGCTATGGGAAGGCGGAGAAGATGCAGGTGCAGCAGATGGTCAAGCTGCTGCTGGGCCTGCCCACACACCCCAAGCCCGATGACGCCGCGGACGCGGTTGCCGCGGCACTGACCCATTTCAACGCAGGCCGCTTTGGCCAGCATCACTTGATGAAGTAGAGGAACGGCATGTACGCATTTTTGGAAGGCCTGGTGGAGAGCAAGGCCAACAATGAACTGGTGCTCAACGTCGGTGGCGTGGGCTACCAGGTGCTGTGCACCCAGGCATTGCTGTCCGCCCTGCCCGCCAAGGGGGAATTTTTCCGGGTGTACACCTGGCTGTCGGTGCGGGATGACGCGATGGAGCTGTTTGGTTTTGAGGGCCGCGAGGAACGCACCATGTTTCTGCACCTGAACACCATCTCCGGCATCGGGCCGCGCACCGCGCTGAACGTGCTGAGCGCCATGCCGCTCAAGGACCTCACCCTGGCCATCCTCACAGAGGATGTGCAGATGCTCACCCGGGCACCTGGCATCGGCAAGAAGACCGCCCAGCGCATCGCGCTGGAACTGAAGGACCGCCTGAGCAAGGAAGACTTTACAGACAGCCTGGGCAGTCTGCCTGCCACCAGCGCCACCCCCCAGGCCGGCGCGGTCGGGGAGGCCATTCAGGCGCTGGCCGCGCTGGGCTACAGCCAGAGCGAAGCGGCGCTGGCGGTGTCCCGCGCCCACCAGGCAGGCGCAGACCTGCCCGCGGACGAGCTGGTGCGCCAGGCGCTGCGCTCCATGATGAAAGGATAAACCATGCAGGACGAGCGTTTGGTCATGGCCGGCTACCGCGAGGAGGACAGGGAGGGCGACCTTTCCCTGCGGCCGCGCAGCCTGCGCGAATACATCGGACAGGACGCGGTGAAGGAAAACCTGAACATCTACATCCACGCGGCGCTCAAGCGCCGCGACGCGCTGGACCACATGCTGCTCTACGGCCCCCCGGGCCTGGGCAAGACCACGCTGGCCACCATCGTGGCCGCGGAAATGGGCCAGAACATCCGCGTGACCTCAGGCCCCGCCATTGACCGGCCGGGCGACCTGGCCGCCATCCTTACCAACCTCAACGCCGGGGACATCCTGTTCATTGATGAGATCCACCGCCTCTCCCGCGCGGTGGAGGAGGTGCTCTACCCCGCGATGGAGGACTTTGCCCTGGACATCATGATCGGCAAAGGGCCCACCGCGCGCTCCATGCGGCTGGATTTGCCCCATTTCACCCTGGTGGGCGCCACCACGCGCGCGGGGCAGCTGTCAGCGCCGCTGCGCGACCGCTTCGGGATGATGTTCCGCCTGGAACTGTATACGTCTGAGCAGCTGGCACAGATTGTCAAGCGTTCCTCCTCCATCCTGGGCATGCCGGCGGAGGAGGATGGCATCATCGAGATTGCCAGGCGCAGCCGGGGCACCCCCCGCATCGCCAACCGGATGCTCAAGCGCGTGCGCGATTATGCCCAGGTCAAGGCAGACGGGCGCATCACCCGCCAGGTGGCCAACGAAGGCCTCAACCTGCTGGAGGTGGACGAGTTGGGCCTGGACAAGGTGGACCGCAACGTGCTGCTGACCATGATCGACAAGTTTTCAGGGGGCCCGGTGGGGCTGGACACCCTGGCGGCGGCCACCGGCGAGGACGCGCTGACCATAGAGGATGTGTATGAGCCCTTTCTGCTGCAGCTGGGCTTTATCCAGCGCACGCCCAGGGGCCGCCTGGCCACGCCGGCCGCCTACCTGCACCTGGGCCGACAGCCCGCACAGCAGGCCCTTGACCCGCAGATCAACTTTTTAAATGAAGACCAGTGACTTCGCCTACCACCTGCCAGAGGAGCTGATCGCGCAGGCGCCGCCTGCGGCGCGTGACAGCAGCCGCATGCTGGTCTGCAACCGTGACCGGGCCGGGGTGGCACACCGGTCTTTTTTGGACCTGCCGGCCTACCTGCGCGCTGGTGACGTGTTGGTCATCAACCGCAGCCGTGTGATTCCCGCCCGCTTGCTGGGTGTCAAGGAGGGCAGCGGCATCGGCTGTGAGGTGCTGCTGCTGCGCAGGCTGAACTTGACGGACTGGGAAGCGCTGGTCAAACCCGGGCGCCGCCTGATGCCTGGCGCCAGGGTACGATTTGGCCAGGGCGAGCTGGTGGCCACGGTGCTGGACAGCACGGACTTTGGCGGGCGCGTGGTGCGCATGGCTTACCAGGGGGTGTTTGAACAGCTGCTGGAGCGCTTGGGCAAAATGCCGCTCCCCCCCTACATCCACCGGCAGCTGGATGACCAGGCCCGCTACCAGACCGTCTATGCCCGGGAGGAAGGCAGCGCGGCCGCGCCCACAGCCGGGCTGCACTTCACCACCGGGATGCTGGACAGGCTGCAGGCGCAGGGCGTGCAGGTGGCAAGCCTGCTGCTGCATGTAGGCCTGGGCACCTTCCGTCCGGTCAAGGAAGAGGACCTGTCAGCGCACAAGATGCACGAAGAATGGTACCAGGTGGATGAGGGTGCTGCCAGCGCCATCAACCAGGCCCGGGCGCGGGGTGGCCGCGTGGTGTGTGTGGGCACCACCAGCGTGCGCACGCTGGAAACCATCTCGGATGCGCAGGGCCAGGTACAGGCTGGCAGCGGCATGACGGACATGTTCATCACGCCTGGCCACCGTTTCCGCGCGGTGGATGTGCTGCTGACCAACTTTCACCTGCCGCAGAGCACCTTGCTGATGCTGGTGTCCGCCTTCATGGGGCGGGAGCGTGCGCTGGCGGCCTATGAGGAGGCGGTGAGGGAACGCTACCGCTTTTTCAGCTTTGGTGATTGCATGCTGATTGGAAGGGGGCTGGTGCCATGAACAGTCGGGCTGCGTTGCTGGTGATTGGCGGCATGAACCTCGACATCCTGGGTCACGCTGGCGGTGCTTTTGTGCCCGGGGATTCCCTGCCCGGCACCATCACCAGCCGGCCTGGCGGCGTGGGGCGCAACATCGCCCAGCAGCTGGCCAGCCTGGGTGCCCGGGTGGAGCTGCTCTGCCCGCTGGGCAATGACCAGACAGCAGGTGTATTGCAGGCTGACTGCCAGGCGCGGGGCATCGGCTTAAGCCATGCTGTGCAGACCGACTTCCCCAGCCCAACCTACCTGGCCATCCACGGCGCGGATGGTGACATGGCAGCCGCCATCAATGACATGCGGGCCATGGACGCCTTCAGCGGCCCTGCCCTGATGGCGGCGCTGTCCGGGCTTTCCGGCTTTGACGCCTGCGTGCTGGACGCCAACCTGAGCGAGCAGGCGCTGCTTGACCTGGCCAGCACCCTGAACCTGCCCCTGATTGCCGACCCGGTCAGCGCGGCCAAGTGCCGCCGTTTGCTGCCTATCCTTCCTCACCTGCAGGCCATCAAGCCCAACCTGATGGAGGCGCAGGCGCTCACCGGCCAGGACAGTGTGGAGGACGCAGCCCGTTTCCTGCTGGAGCAGGGCGTGCGGCAGGTGTTTGTTTCCCTGGGGCGCGAAGGCCTGTATTTTGCTGACCGGCACAACACTGGCCACCTGTCCGCCCCGCCCCAGCCCGCTGTCAGCCAGACCGGCGCCGGGGACGCCATGACCGCGGGGCTGGCCCTGGCCCTGGCCCGCAAGCTGCCCACCGCGCTATCGGCGCAGGCAGGCATCGCAGCCGCCGCGGATTTCCTGCGGACACAGCACACCACGACCGAAAAGATGTAAGAGGTACCTATGAACCAGCACCTGCAGCTCTCCCCTGCCGTGCGTGCGGCGCTGAAGGAACACAGGCCGGTCATCGCGCTGGAAAGCACAATCATCAGCCATGGCATGCCCTACCCGCAAAATGTGGAAACCGCCCGCCAGTGTGAGGCCCTGGCGCGTGATCAGGGCGCGGAACCGGCCACCATCGCGGTGCTGGGCGGCAAGCTGTGTGCCGGGCTGACGGATGAGCAGATTGAGTACCTGGGCAAGGCCGGGCCGCGGATGCGCAAGGCCAGCCGGCGGGACCTGCCCGGCCTGGTGGCGCAGGGGCAGGACGGCGCCACCACGGTGGCCGCCACCATGATCATCGCCGCCATGGCTGGCATCCATGTGTTTGCCACAGGCGGCATCGGCGGTGTCCACAGGGGCGCCGAGACCAGCATGGACATCTCGGCGGACCTGGAGGAACTGGCCATGACACCGGTGGCCGTGGTCTGTGCCGGCGCCAAGAGCATCCTGGACATTGGGCTGACGATGGAATACCTGGAAACAAAAGGCGTTCCGGTGATCGGTTATCAAACCGATGTGCTGCCGGCCTTTTACACCAACAAGAGCAAGTTTGCCGTTCCCCTGCGCGCAGACACGCCCGGGGAAATCGCCGGGATGATCAAGGCGCAGCAGGAGATGCATTACCCTGGCGGGATGCTGGTCACCAACCCCATCCCGGAGGAATTCGCGCTGCCGGCAGACAAAATTGACCAAGCGATAGAACAGGCCCTGGAGGAAGCCCAGGCTCAGGGCATCAAAGGCAAGGACGTCACCCCCTACCTGCTGGCCAGGGTGGTGGAATTGACCGGTGGCAAGTCCCTGAAGGCCAATATTCAACTGGTGTTCAACAATGTGCGTCTGGCGGCCAGGATCGCTGCCGCCCTGTCAACCAAATAGATCCCTGGTCATTTCGTCTGAAAACAGGCGATAAATATTCTGTCTGCAGCGCTTGTCAAACAGGGCCTTCAAGTCAAGAAAGGCCTGCCATTTTCGCGTTGTATCCGGGCTTAGGCCATGGCGCATGCCCACCTCCAGCAGGCGTTTTTCCATCACGGTGACGCCTGTGGGCAGGCTGATGGCATCACACAGTTGGATCAGGCGGATCTCATCATCATAAACCACCCGCGCCAACAGGCCTTTCGCCCGTTCATAGTCCTCCGGCCTGCAGTCGATTGTACCATGATAAACCCTGATATCCTGAAGCGGAAAGGAATGGGTCAGGCACACCCTGGCCGCTGATGGCCAGCCTTTCTCCATCATCAGGTCATAGCCGGCGATGACGTGTTCAAAGGAAGCCTTGCCACGGTAGCGGCCGATGTCATGTAGCAAGCCCAGCGCCTCACAGCGCTTTTCATCCATTCCGCAGGCCCTCGCGATGGTCCCGGCCGCGCGGGCGACCGTTTGGCTGTGAGCGACCCAGGCACCGGGGTTCTGGGATGCCGCCCACGCCAACAGGTCTTTCGCTTCTTTGAGGTTCAACAGATCTTCCATGGGCCTCCATCCTGATAAAAAAAAGCCGCTGGCTGCGGCATTTTAACGTCGGCTTCAGGCCTGGGCTTTGTGGAGCGCGCGGGCCATGCGGGCCTTCTTGCGGCTTGCGGTGTTCCGGTGGAGAACGCCTTTGGCGACTGCCCGGTCCAGGGCGCTGGTGGCGGCGCTGAGCTTCTCCGGCGCAGTGTCTACTTCGGCGCCCAACGCCAGG
Organism: Clostridiales bacterium; assembly: GCA_012728815.1. Classification (GTDB taxonomy): domain Bacteria; phylum Bacillota; class Clostridia; order Christensenellales; family Aristaeellaceae; genus UBA6115. Next base: position 49,970 of record JAAYEI010000068.1, on the reverse strand, counting down.
GTGTATTTCTTCACAGCGGTCTTGACCTGTGATTTCACCATGCGGTTGCGCAGGTTCTTTTTCCTGCTGATCCGGACGCGCTTTTCCGATGAACGGATGTTTGGCAACTTGCTTCACCTCCTGCCCTGCCAATACAGCAGTGGTTATCATAGCACAGCCCAGCCCGCGCCGCAAGCGTTTGTCGCGCAAAAACCACAGGAAGTCGCAAAATTTGTGTTTCCCGATGCCCCAGATCATGCCGTTTTCTTGCGCGGGCATCAAAAGCAGTGTATGATACCATCACTTAGTGTTGGGCAAAACGCCCTGATGGAAGGAGTTGCTTCGCCGCTTGTCAGTCCCTTTGGAAGCCTTTGACAATTACCTTGCCCTCTTTGGACTGAATGACCGGAACATCCGTCTGCTGGAGGACAGTCTGCAGGTTGCGGTTCACCTGCGCAACAATGAGCTGCACGTGTCCGGCAGCAAAGAAGATACCGACATCGCGGAGCGCGTGATTGGCCAGCTGTTGGCCCAGCTCGACGCGGGCGAGCACATTGATGAGCCGCGCATCCGCTACCTGATCTCCATGGCCCGGCAAAACCGCCTCAACGATGTGGAGAGCCTGGGCAAGGATGCCGTGGCCTACACCTACCGCGGCAAGCGCATCATCTGCAAGACCGAGGGCCAGCGCCAATATGTTCAGGCCATGAAGACCTCGGGCCTCACCCTGGGCGTGGGGCCTGCCGGCACCGGCAAGACCTTTCTGGCCATTGCCATGGCCGCGGTGGCATACCGCAACAAGGAAGTGGAGCGCCTCATCCTCACCCGCCCCGCGGTGGAAGCCGGGGAGAAACTGGGTTTTCTGCCCGGGGACATGGTGCAGAAGGTGGACCCCTACCTGCGCCCCCTGTATGACGCCCTGTATGAGATTGTGGGCATTGAGGCCTACCAGCGCATGCTGGAGCGCGGCGCCATTGAGGTGGCCCCCCTTGCCTTTATGCGCGGGCGCACCCTGAATGATTCCTTCATCATTTTGGATGAGGCGCAAAACACCACGCCGGAACAAATGAAGATGTTTTTGACGCGCATGGGGCGCAACGCCCGTTGCGTGGTGACCGGCGACCCCTCCCAGATTGACCTGCCCCAGCAAAAGCGCTCCGGCCTGCTGGTGGCGCTGGACGTGCTGGAGGGCGTGGAAGGCGTCAGCGTCGCGCGGCTTGGCCGGGAGGACGTGGTGCGCAATGACCTGGTCGCCCGCATTGTCACCGCCTATGAAGCCTATGAGGCAAGGAGCAGGAGCGATGCATGAACTGCCACAGACCCTGCAGGGCCCCAAGGACGGCCCGATACGCAGGCTGCGCCGTTTTCTGCGCTCCAGGGCCTTTGCCCGCGGCCTGGTGATTGGCCTGGGCACCTTGCTGTGCCTGGTCATCTTCATCATCACCATCACCCCCAAGCGCTACAGCCTCACTGTGGGCATGGTGCCCACCCAGACCATTGCCGCCAACAAGGATGTGGAGGATGAGCTGACCACCCTGCGCAACCGTGAAGCGGCCGCAGCCGCCGTCACCCCCACCTACCACTATGAGGAGGGTGTGACCGACAAGGTGATGCAGCGGCTGGATACCGTCTACGCGCAGATGCTGGCCGTGCGCCAGTATGCCCAGTCCCTGGCGGACTATGGCCCCAGCCGCGCCTATACCGCCCCGGAACTGCAGGCCGCCCACCAGCTGATTGAACAGGTGGATCTGGAAGATTTTCAGCTGGTCACGCTGATGAACGCCACCCAGGAGCAGTTTGACGAGATGCACGCGGCGCTCAGCCCCGCCATCCGCAACGCCATGCAGGGAAACGTCACCCAGGGGCAGGAATCCGTCACCATCAACTCCATCATGCAGGTGGTGGGCTACAAAACCAATGTCAGCCTGCTGCAAAACGTGGTGCTGCCCCTGCTGCACGCCATAGTGCTGCCCAACATGGTGGTGGACGAGGACGCCACCCAAACCGCGCGGCAAACCGCCTTTGACGCGGTGGAGCCCGTCGTGTACCAACAGGGCCAGAACATCGTGGTGGCCGGTGAGGGCCGCATCCGGGAAAACCAGATTGCCATGCTCAACGACCTGGGCCTGCTCAGCGATAATTCCATTGATTATTCCATGTACGCCGGCTCCATCATCCTGGTGGCAGCCGTGCTGCTGTTGCTGGCTGGCTACCTGTCCAGCTTCGCCGGCAAGCTGTTTGACGATGTCAAGCGCCTGATGATTGTCTACCTGACCGCCATCCTGGTGCTGAGCCTGGGGTTGCTGTCCAAGTCCATCGGGCTGGTCTACCTGTCCCCCCTGATCCTGCCCTTTATGCTGCTCACCGTTACCCTGGGGATCATGCCCGGCATCGTGCTGGGACTGACCACCACCTTGATTGGCGCGCTGATGCTCACCAGTGGCCAGGGGGGATCCAACATTGACATGATCAACCTGCTGTTCATGTCCATCTTCTCCGGCAGCCTGACCGCCATGCTGCTGCACAAGAAGTACGAGCGCTCCTTTATCCTGCTGGCGGGCAGCCTCGCCAGCCTGGCCAGCTTTGTGATCGTGCTGTCCATCGGGCTGATGACCAGCATATCCCTGCGCGCCACCTTCAACAAGGCGCTCTGGGCCATGGCGGGCGCCGCCATCAACGCGCTGCTGTGCCTGTCGCTGCAGCCGGCGGTTGAATCCCTGTTCAACTTGCCCACCCCCATGCGCCTGCTGGACCTCACCAACCCCAACCATCCGCTCATGCGCCGGCTGCTGATGGAGGCGCCGGGCACCTATCACCACAGCATCCTCATCGCCAACCTTGCCGAAACCGCGGCGGAGGCCATTGGCGCCAACCCCCTCCTGGCCCGGGCGGGTGCCTATTTCCATGACATCGGCAAGCTGAAGCGCCCCTTGTACTTCAAGGAAAATCAGATTGGCACCGACAACATCCATGACACCACCAGCCCGCAGGTGTCCGCCGCCATCATCATCGCCCATGTGCGCGAGGGCATCGCCATGGCCAAGCAGCACCGCCTGCCCAAGGAAATCCAGCAGATCATCGCTGAGCACCATGGGGACTCCCTGGTGGCATATTTTTACCACAAGGCCCAGCAGGAAAGCGACGAGCCGGTGGACGAGGCCGATTACCGCTACCCGGGCGTGCCCCCACAAACAGCGGAAGGAGCGGTGATCTCCATCTGTGACACGGTGGAAGCGGCCATCCGCACCCTGTCGCGCCCAACCACCGATGAGATTGTCAGCTTTATTGACGAGCTGATTCAAAAGAAGGTGCAAAGCGGCATGCTGGTCAACGCGCCGCTCACCCTCCACCAGCTGACCCAGATCCGGGACGCCTGTGCCACGGTCATTTATGGCGTTTTCCATGAACGCATTGAGTACCCCAAGTCCCAGGACAAGCTGCTGCCCGGGGAGCGCCTGATTGCCCACCTGCAGCAGCTGCGCAGCCAGGTTAAGCCCAAGGCGCACGCGCCCTCCCCCATGTCCGCGGGAAAGCCCTACACCAAGGATGTTGATGAGGTATCACCGCCGGTCCCCCCAGCCACTTCACCGAACACCCCGCAGCCAAAGCCTGACAGGGAAGAACCCGGCACCCCCGAGGACAAGGCATGATCATGATTGAGCGCCAGGTGGGCTGCTCAGTGCCCGACGAGGTGTTTCAACAGGCAGCCGCTGCCTGTTTTCTGTCCATGGGCATCAGCCGTCCCTGTGCCCTCAGCCTCCTGCTGACTGACAATGCGCGGATCCGTGACATCAACCACACCTGGCGGGGCATGGACCAGGCGACGGATGTGCTCAGTTTCCCCAGTTTAAGCCTGGCCCCAGACCGGCTGTTCAACCAGGATGACCCCGCCAGCTTGGAAGCCTGGGACAGTGAAACCGGCGCTTTTTACCTGGGTGACATCATCATCAGCGTGGACAAGGCACAGGAGCAGTCCGCACAGCTGGGCCACGGCCTGCGGCGCGAGATGTTGTACCTGTTTGTCCACGGGCTCTGCCACCTGTTGGGCTTTGACCATGAAACAAGGGAGGACCAGCTTCACATGCGCAAGCAGGAAGAGTTAACGCTTCAGGCCGTCACAGGCGAACTGACACCCGATGATGACCAGCTGCTGCAGGCGGCCAGGGCGGCGCGGGCCCAGGCCTATGTGCCCTATTCCAATTACCGGGTGGGCGCAGCCCTGCTGTGCGAGGACGGGCGCGTGTTCACCGGGTGCAATGTGGAAAACATCTCCTATGGCCTGACCAACTGCGCCGAGCGCACCGCGGTGTTCAAAGCCGTCAGCGAAGGCGCCCAGCGTTTTGAGGCCATCGCCATCGCGGCTGACCAGACCGCTCCCTGGCCCTGCGGGGCCTGCCGCCAGGTGATGAGTGAGTTCGCCCCCAAGCTGCGTGTGCTGGTCACCTGGGACGGGGAACAGTCTGAGATGACCAGCCTGGACAGGCTGTTGCCCCACAGTTTTTTAAGCTTTCAGGAGGACCGAAATGGCTGAACAGCAAACCCCTTTCAAATCGGGCTTTGTAAGCATCGTCGGGCGGCCCAACGTGGGCAAATCCACGTTGCTCAACGCCCTCATCGGCGAAAAGGTGGCCATTGTGTCCCCCAAGCCGCAGACCACCCGCAACCAGATCATCGGCATCCACAACGGCCCCCATCACCAGGTGGTGTTTGTGGACACCCCGGGCATCCACCAGCCACGCACGCGCCTGGGTGAGTTCATGGACAAAACGGTGCGGGACGCGCTGACAGCCATCGACGCGCTGATCATCATTGCTGACGCGTCAAGGGAGGATGATCAGGAGGAAGCGGCCATCCGCGGCCTGGACCGGCGCGGCACACCCACCTTCCTGGTGCTCAACAAGATTGACCTTATCCAGCCCCATACCCTGTTGCCACTGATCGCGCGCTATGCCGAGGATGGCTTTGAGGCCATCCTGCCCATTTCAGCCAAGACAGGCGACGGCCTGCCCAAGCTGATGGACAGCGTGCTGGCAGTGCTACAGGAGGGGCCGCGCTACTACCCCTCCGACCAGTTCACCCCCCAGACCGAGCGCCAGATCATCGCCGAGCTGATCCGCGAGCAGGCCCTCTACCTGCTGGAGGAGGAATTGCCCCACGGCATAGGCGTGGAGGTGCTGGAGATGAAGGAGCTGCGGCCTGACCTGACCGAGATCTACGCGGACATCTACTGCGAACGCGCCTCCCACAAAGGCATGGTGATCGGCAAGCAGGGCAGCATGCTGGGCAAGATTGGCAGCCGCGCGCGCGCCCAGATTGAGGCGCTGCTGGGCACCCAGGTGGCGCTCAAACTGTGGGTAAAGGTAAAGCCGGGCTGGCGCAACTCCGCCATGGACCTGAAAAACCTGGGGTACGTGGAACAATGAGCAAACTGAACCGCGCGGTCTCCGTCCTGCTGCTCATGGCCCTGCTGCTCTCTTTTTCATTGGCCGGCACGGCAGAGATGCACAAATACTCCTACATGTTTTTCGGCACCTTTGACACCGCCATCACCCTGATTGGTTTCGCGGCCAGCCAGCAGGAGTTTGATGAGGTCGCGCTGGAGGTGGAAACCAGGTTCACCCAGCTGCACAAGCAGTTCAACCAGTATTATCCCTATGAGGGCCTCAACAACCTGTACTACCTCAATCGCCACGCAGGTGAGGGGCCGGTCAAGGTGCCGGACGAGCTGTTTGGCCTGATTGCCTGGGCCAAGGAAGAACAGCAACGCACACACGGCCGGGTCAATATTGCCCTGGGCGCGGTGCTGGCGCTCTGGCATGAAGCGCGGGAGGACGCGTCAGCCAACCCCGATCAAGCCAAGCTGCCCGACATGAGCAAACTGGAGGAAGCCCGGCAGCACACCGACATCATGGACGTGGTGCTGGATGAGGAGAACAAGACCGTGTTCTTCCGCGATCCCAAGCTGCGCCTTGACGTGGGCGCGGTAGCCAAAGGCTACGCCGCGGAGCTGGTGGCCCAGTACCTGCTGCAAAGCGGGATGGACAGCTTCATCATCAACGCGGGCGGCAATGTGCGCACCGGGCACGCGCCGCTGGACGGCCGCAGCGCCTGGGGCATCGGCATTCAGGACCCGGACGCCACCCTGGTGCTGCCCGGCGGTGATGACGTGATGGACGTGCTGTACCTGGCGGATGAATCCTTTGTTACCAGCGGGGATTACCAGCGCTATTTCACCGTGGAGGGGCAGCGCTACCACCACCTCATCTCGCCGGACACACTGATGCCGGCGAACTTCATGCGCTCTGTCACCATCATCACCCAGGATTCGGGATACGCCGACCTGCTGTCCACCGCGGTCTTTCTGATGCCCTACGAGGAGGGGCGGGCCTATGTGGACTCCCTGGAGGGTGTGGAAGCCTTCTGGATTCTGAATGACCGCAGCGTCCACATGACAAAGGGCGCCGAAAAGGTTGCCCATTCCATGGGCGCCACGGCCAGGTAAGACCGACTCCGCACAGCACAGCACCGCCCCGGGGCATCAGCCCGCGGGGCGGTGTTGTTGATGGATGAAGTTTTACCCGAGCCGCTCGTACAGCTCGCCAGCCAGACGTACCTGTTGGTTGACCAGGTCCAGTGCCTCCGCGTCTGGAATGACCTTGTCCACCTGTCCAAACTCCGCCGTGCGCCAGCCGGAGGCCAGCACATTGCTGGTGGCGGTGTCCAGGCAATCCCCCTCCCGCGTCATGTGCAGGGTGTTGCGCAGCGCCTGGGCCACGGCGTACAGCAAGGAAAAGAAGGGCAGCTTGTTCCCCGGTCCTTGTGGAACAACCGCCTGGATTTCCATCTTTTCAGTATGCAGGCACTGGTAATGAATCAGCTCACTCCCACCCAGGTAGGCCAGCAAGTGGCGCAGCAGGGCGGCATCCATGGGGTTGGCCATCAGCAGGGGTGCGGGCTTGTCCGTGTTCAGCAAGTTCCACAGCGCGCCATCCAGGGTGAGGGGCTGCGGCGCGGGCAGCGCCGCATACATGGCGGCGCGGCTCAGGGCTTCCCACCAGCCCTTGTCATGGTTGCCTGTGAGATAGGCCACATTGCTGCCGCTGGCCTTGGCCTGGGCGCAGGCCAAGGTGGCCGCCCTGGTGAGTGCTTCCGGGCTGTCCTCCAGGGGCCAGACCAGCCGCAGCGCGGGCGCGCGGTCTGTCTTCAAGCGGCTTAAGCCCAGGCCCTGGACATGGTGGTTGACCTGGGCGCTGGCCGCATAGGCCTGGGCCAGGCCTGCCACGCGGCCAAGGTTGGCCTGGCTGCCGCAGAACAGGATGGCGTCATTGTCCAGCATCAGCTGGCTCAGGTCGTCCGGGTTGCAGTCCTCTGGCAGCATCTGCTCGCGCATTGAGATGCTTTGGGAGAAAGCGATGGCCAGCTCAGACAGCGCTGATTGCGCCAGGCGCAGCTCCTCCCGGTGGGAGGCCCGGTCTGTCAGAAAGAGAACCCGCGCGCGCACAGCTGCTACTCCCAGTCCAGCGGGTAGTAGTCCACGGCGTACTCCAGCCCACCGCTGTTGCTTTTGAGCAGGTTGACCACGTTGTCAATCAGGCGCTGGTCAGTGAAGGGGGTGGGCGCGAAGTCGTTGTAGTCAGTCCGTGAGGAAATGCGCGAGGGGATGATGCGGAAGGCGTCTGTCTCCACCGAATCGGGGGTGATGTTGAAGCGCACCTGGAAAAGGAAGGTGCTCATGTCGCTGGGCTTGTTGTTGCCGGCAAAGCTGAAGTTGCCAAGCGAGTACACAATATAGCGCCCCTGGTATTTCTCGATGGGGTTGATGCGGTGGCTGTGGTGGCCCAGCACCAGGTCAGCGCCCGCGTCTATGGTGGCGCGGCCCAGGTTGATCTGGTTGCGGTTGGGCTTGTAATCCAGCTCCTGCCCCCAGTGGAAGCTGACAATGACGATGTCATGCTGCAGCTTGGCGTTGCGCACATCGTTGGGCACCCGCACCAGCAGCTCCTCCACCATGCTGCGATACTGCTGGTAGGTCAACATGGCGATGGACACGTCCTTGACCCGGTAGACGCCCATGTTGTTTGCGTCGCTCCACACAATGCCCGCGGCCTCCAGGGTTTCCTTGGTTTCCCTGAGGCCGCTCTCCCCGTGGTCCATCACGTGGTTGTTTTCCAAGGCCACCGCCTCGATGCCGCCATCCTTGAGGATGCTGACATAGTTGGGCGGGGCTGAAAAGACAAATTCATTGTTGGTTTTGTAAACCGGGGCGGTGGTCAGCGTGCCCTCGAAGTTCACGATGGTCAAGTCATCGCTTTGCAGGATCTCCCGCACGTTGCGGGTGAGGAAGTTCAGGTCGCCACCCTGCTTTTTCAGCTCCCGCTCAAACAGGGAGTCCCCGCGCTTGCGCACATCGCCGCCGATGGTCATGTCGCCCCCCGCTGTAATGACCAACTGGAAGGCGCCGCTGCGGTCCCGCGCGACAGGCGCCTCCGTGGGCGTGTCCTGTCCTTCTAATCCATCCGGCGCCGGGGTTTGTTCCGGTGTTTCCGTGGGGCGCAGGCTGGGGTCCACGTCGAAGATGGAGACCTCCTCATCCGCCAGCGCCAACTGGGCAGACGGCGCGAGCAACAGCAGGGCCATCAGTAGCAGCAGGAATTTTTTCAAAGGTATCAACTCCTATAAGGTGTCCAGGAAACGGGCAATCCGCACGAAGGCTTCTACCAATTTGTCTGTCGCGGTCGCGTAGCAGCAGCGGATGTGCCCCTCGCCGCTTGGGCCAAAGGCATTGCCGGGCACGGTCACCACCTGCTGTTCATGCAGCAGGCGCTCGCAGAACTGTTCGCTGCTCAGCCCCGTGTGCCGGATGGAGGGAAAGGCGTAGAAGGCGCCCCGGGGCAGGAAGCAGGGCAGCCCCATGTCCCGAAAGGACTGCACCATCAAGCGCCGGCGCCTGTCATAGCTCTCGCGCATGCGGGCCACATCGGCGTACTTGGTTTCCCGCCCCTGCTTCAAGGCATTGTAGGAGGCCACCTGGCTTTGCCGGCTGGCGCACATGATGGTGTACTGGTGGATCCGCGCGCAGGCCGCCACGATGGCCCGGGGCGCGCACAGGTAGCCCAGGCGGAAGCCTGTCATGGCGAAGGCCTTGCTGAACCCGCTTACCACCATGGTGCGCTCGCGCATGCCGGGCAGGGTGGCGATGGACTGCTGCTCAAAGCCCTCATAGCACAGCTCGGCGTAGATTTCATCGCAGATGACGAACAGATCATGCTGGATGGCAAGGGCGGCCACCTCCCGCAGGCGTTCCAAGGGCATCACGGCGCCGGTGGGGTTGCTGGGGTAGCTGAGGATGATCACACGGCTTTGAGGGGTGATGCGCACCTCCAGGTCCTGCGCGCGCAGCTCAAAATCGTTTTCCGCATGGGTGGGCACGGGCACGGGGACACCGGACGCGAACAGCGTGCAGGCCTGGTAGCTGATATAGCAGGGCTCGGGGATGAGCACCTCATCCCCCGGGCGAACCAGGGCGCGCAGCGCGATGTCTATCGCCTCGCTGGCGCCGACGGTTACCAGCACCTCCCCTTCCGGGGCATAGTCCAGCTGGAAGCGGTTCCTGAGGTACCAGGCGATCTCCTGCCGCAGGGGCAGGATGCCGGCGTTGGATGTGTAGGAGGTCTCCCCGTCCAGCAGGCTTTCAATCGCCGTGTTGCGCACCGGGAAGGGGGTGACAAAGTCCGGCTCCCCCACCCCCAGGCTGATGGCGTCTTTCATCGTGCCCGCGATGTCAAAGAAGCGCCTGATGGCGCTTGGGGGCACCGCGCTGATGGCGGGGTTGATGAAGCGTTCGCTCATGGAGAGATGGACAGCCGCCTGTCCTCGTCAGGCTGGTCAAAGACCACACCATCCTGCTTGTAGCGCTTCAGCACGAAACTGGTGCTGGTGCCGGTGACCGTTTCCAGGGGGCTTAAGCGCTCTGAGATAAACTGGGCCAGTTCCTTCAAGGTGGGCGCGGTGACCTGGATGAGCAGGTCATAGGTGCCGCTCATCAGGTAGAGGCTGCGCACCTCAGCGAAGCTGTTGATGCGCCGCGCCACCGCGTCAAAGCCAAAGTCCCGCTGCGGGGTGACCTTGACTTCTATCATGGCTTCCACCACGGTCCGTTGGGTGCGGTCCCAGTTGACAACCGGGCGGTAGCAGAGGATGACGCGCTCTTTTTCCAGCGTGTCAATGATCTCTGCTACCTCCTGGATGTCCATGCCCAGCATGAGGGCCGCGCGCTCCAGGGGGATGCGGCAGTCCTCGTTGAGCAGGTCCAGCACCTGCCGTTGCTTGTCACTCATCAGAAAACCCCGCTGATGACACCATCGTTGTCCACATCAATGTTTAGCGCGGCGGGCTGCTTGGGCAGACCGGGCATGGCAATGATGTCCCCGGCGAAGGCGACCACAAAGCCGGCGCCGCCGGAAAGGCGCACATCGCGGATGGTAAGCTCAAACCCGCTGGGCGCGCCCAGCAGCTTGGGGTTGTCGCTAAAGGAGTACTGGGTTTTGGCGATGCACACGGGGTAGCTGCCAAAGCCGTCCTCAGTCAGCTGGGCCAGCAGGGTGCGGGCGCGGGCGGAGAAGGTCACGCTGCCGGCGTGATACACCTTCCTGGCGATGGTCTCAATTTTCTCAGCCAGGGGCATCTCATCCGGGTAGGTGAAGGTCAGCTCAGGCTTGTCAGCGTGGTCCACCAGGTCGGCCACGGCCTGGGCCAGCTCCTTGGCGCCCTGGCCGCCCTTGGCCCAGCCATCGGAGAAGGCACAGGGCACGCCCTCGGCCGCCATGGCGTCCTGAAGGGCCTTGACCTCAGCGGGGCTGTCGGTCACAAAGTGGTTGATGGCAACCACCACAGGCAGGTTCCACACCGACTTAACATTGCGCACATGGGCCAGCAGGTTGGTCATGCCAGCCTTGAGCGCGTCCACATTTTCAACGCCATACTCGCCTTTTTGCACGCCGCCGTGGTGCTTGAGCGCGCGGATGGTGGCCACCAGCACGACAGCGTCGGGGCGCAGGCCGCTGGCGCGGCATTTGATGTCAATGAACTTCTCAGCGCCCAGGTCCGCGCCAAAGCCGGCCTCGGTCACCACATAATCAGCCAGCTTCAGCGCCAGGCTGGTGGCCGTGATGGAGTTGCAGCCATGGGCAATGTTGGCGAAGGGGCCGCCATGGATGAGCGCCGGGGTATGGTCCAGGGTTTGCACCATGTTGGGCATGAGCGCGTCGCGCAGCAGCGCCGCCATGGCGCCTTGCGCGCCAATCTGGGCACAGGTGATGTTCTTGCCGGACTTGTCCCGGGCCACCACGATGTTGCCCAGGCGGTGCTTGAGGTCGGTCAGGTCGGAAGCCATGCAGAAGGAGGCCATGACCTCGCTGGCGGCGGTGATGTCAAAGCCATCCTCGCGCGGCACGCCGTTGCCGGTGCCGCCCAGGCCGTCCACGATATGGCGCAGCTGGCGGTCGTTCATGTCCATGCAGCGGCGCACGCGCACCTGGCGCTCATCAATGTTGAGCTGGTTGCCCTGCTGGATGTGGTTGTCCACCATGGCGCACAACAGGTTGTTGGCGGAGGTGATGGCATGGAAATCTCCGGTGAAGTGGAGGTTGATGTTCTCCATGGGCAGTACCTGGGAATGGCCGCCGCCGGTGGCGCCGCCCTTCATGCCAAAGACCGGCCCCATGGAGGGCTCGCGCAGGGCCAGCATGGACTTTTTGCCAATCGCGCTCAGGCCGTCCGCCAGGCTGATGGATACCGTGGTCTTGCCCTCGCCCGCCGTGGTGGGCGTGATGGCGCTGACCAGGATCAGCTTGCCCTTCTGGGGCAGGTCGCGCAGCTTGACCGGGTTCACCTTGGCGATGTGCTTGCCATAGGTGGACAGGGCGTCCTCCGGCACACCGAAGGCCGCGGCAATTTCAGTGATGGGCTTCAGCTTGGCTGCCTGGGCAATCTGGATGTCGTTCATGGTTCCCTCCTGATTGTTTGTATATAAAAAGATATTACCCACATGCTTCCAGCATGCGAAAGGCTCAGTCTTTTTCCTGCTGCGCGCGCTGCTTGGCCAGCGCCTCCAGGCAGGTCATCTTGCTTTGCTCCAGGTGGTGGGCCATAAGGGAGGCAAACTCATCCTGCTTGCCCTGGGACAGCAGGTTCAGCAGCTCATGGTGCTCCTGGTGGGCGGTGGAGCGGCGCACCACGCTTGCAATCGCGATGTGGGAGAAGCGGATGATGTACTCCTCCTGGCTGTCTATGACGCGCAGGATGCGCTTTTTGTTTGAAATCTGCTCGATGGTGCGGTGAAAATCGCGGTTGTACTTGGCCAGCTCATCCGCATCTTCCGCATGCTGGCTGATGTCCATGGCGTCCAGAATCTGCCGCAACTTCTCCAGGTGCGCTTCCTCCACGTTTTCAAAGATGGAAGGGATGATCAGCATCATCAGCGCGTTGCGGATGGTAAAGGTCTCCTCGATGTCCTCCATCGTGAAGGCGCGTACCACCACGCCCCGGCGCTCCACATACTCCACCAGGCCGTCCAGCTCCAACTTGCGGAAGGCCTCGCGCAGCGGCGTGCGGGAGATATGCAGGGTTTCGGCATAGACGGTTTCAATCAGGCGGGAGCCCGCAGGGATTTTCCCCATGATGATCGCGTGCTTGAGCGTTTCATAGGTTGTTTCACGAATTGGTTTGTTCAGTTCTACCTTGTCCAGACCCAGTCGATCCAAAATTCGTGTCCCCCCTTGACTAAACTTGTTTGATAGTACTCAAAGCCCGGCTTGATGTCAAGAATTGAGGGTGCCAGGACCGCCATGCGCGACCTTATACTTGATGCGTAAAAAGAAATATTGCGCCTTTACTTTTTACCTGATTCCGGCTCATAAAACATGACATCCACGCGCAGCAGGTCTCCCGCCCGCCTGAACAGACCGACCAGCCGCTCACCCGCAAAAAGCAGCGCCTGATGCTGGTTGGTTTTGTCAAAACCAGGGAATTCGGCAATTGGCAGCGCCACCCCATTGATGGCAGGTCGCAGCAGGTGGTCGGGCACCTGTACCCGCGGCAACCTCCCCAGGGCTGTTGCCACCGGCAAAAGCATACTCTGGTCTGTTTTGCAGCCGCCTTCCGCCCAGACCCGCACTTCCTCCGGTGTGCGGGACCCTGCCAGCAGCAAGCCGCCGCTCTCCTCCCGCAGCAAGAAGCGCAGGTGTGCCGGGCAACCAAGGGCATCACCCAGGTCATGGCACAGGGTGCGGATGTAAGCGCCCTTCCCGCAGCGCACCCGCAGCAGGAAGCCCTGGTTTGGCATTGCCCGCAGCACCTGAATGGATTCGAACCAGACCTCCCGCGGCTGAAGCTTTGCCTGCTTTCCTGCCCTGGCCAGCTGGTAGGCTGTTTTACCATCCACTTTCAGGGCGGAGTACTGCGGCGGCAGCTGCGACACAGCGCCCTGGAAAGCGGGCAGGGCCGCGCGCAGGCTGTCCAGGTCTGGATACCTGTCCCCCCTGGCAATCACCAGCCCCTGGGCGTCCTGGGTATCGGTGGCCGCGCCAAAGGCGATTTCTGCCAGGTACTGCTTGGGCATTGCCATCAGATGCTCACTGATGCGGGTGGCCCGGCCCAACAGGATGGGCAGCACCCCGGCCGCCTCAGGGTCCAGCGTGCCGGCGTGGCCGGTCTTGGTGCGGGTCAGGCGCTTGATGAAAGCAACCGCCTGGGCGGATGTCATGCCAGGCGGTTTGTAGAAGTTGATCAGCCCGGTCAAGTGCAGACCGCCTGCAACATGCGCTCTTTCATGCGGGAAACCGCCACTTCCATGGGCAGGTTCACCGTGCAGCCCGCCGCGAGCAGGTGGCCGCCACCGCCAAACTCAGTGGCAATCTGCGCCACGTCGTAGGGCGCCAGCGCGCGCAGGCTGAACTTGGTATTGTCCTGGTCCAGCTGGGTGGCCAGGAAACACATCCTGACGCCGGTGATGTTCAGCGCCTTGTTGACCAGGCCTTCCGTCAGCTCATGGCTGGTGCCGGTCTGCTCAAAATCCGTGGTATAGAGCTTCATGATGCTCAGACGCCCCTCGCACTCAAAGGTGAGGGAATTCAGCGCGCGCGTCAGCAGGCGGATGAAGCCCAGGTCCTTGGTCAGGTGCAGGGCGCGGGCGTAGCTGGTGATATCCAGCCCCGCGCGCATCAGCCCGCCTAGCTGGAGAAAAAACTCTTCGTCCATCTGGCCATAGCTGAAGTTGCCGGTATCTGTGGACAGGGCGGTGTACAGACAGGTTGCGGCATTGGCGCTGGGTTCCTGCTGGAAGGCTTCGTACAGGCGATATATCAGGTTGCCGGAGGCAGCGACCTTGTTGTCCACATAGTTCAACTGGCCAAACAGGGTGTTGGAGGCGTGGTGGTCAATCACCAGGCTGCGTGGCGCCGCCATGAACAGCGCGCCAGCATCCCCCAGACGCTCCAGGTCTGACGAGTCAACGGAGCAGGCCAGGTCAAAGGCTTGTTCCGCCACCTCATGGGGCAGGCGCACCTGCTCCCAGCCTGGCAGGATGTTCAGGTAGCCGGGCACCGGGTTGTGGCACACCAAGGTCACCTGCTTGCCAAAAGATTGGAGCAACTCTCCTAGGGCCAGCAGGGAGCCAATCGCGTCGCCGTCCGGCTGCACATGGGCACATAAAAGGATGCGTTCGGCATCCTTTAAAACACTGGCTGTTTCACTCAGGCTGATTGTTTTCATCTTGCGGGCTGTGCGCCCCATCTCCCATCACCTGTTTGAGTACGCCCGCAATGTGCAGGCCATAGGCGATGTTTTTGTCGCCTATGAAGTTCAACTCCGGCGTGTGCCGCACGGTGAGTGTGCTGCCCAGCGCGTGACGCAGCAGGCCGGCGGCTCCTTTGAGGGCTTTGATCATGCCCTCCAGCTTGTCCTCTTCCAGCACGCTCACGTACACCTTGGCGTAGCGCAGGTCGCGGCTGGGCTCCACCCGGGTGATGCTGAAGGTGCTGTTGACCCGGGGGTCATCCAGCTCCTCGCGGATGATGCGGTCCAGGTTTTTCTTGATTTCCTCGGCGATGCGGTTCTGCCGATACTGTGCCACGGTGTCTCCTTAGCGTTCGATTTCTTCCATCATGAAGCATTCGATGACGTCTTTTTCTTTGATGTCGTTGTAGTTTTCCAGGCTGATGCCGCACTCGTAGCCGCTGGCCACCTCGCGCACGTCATCCTTGAAGCGGCGCAGGGAGGACAGCTTGCCCTCAAACACCACCACGTTGTCCCGCAACAGCCGCACAGACTGGTTGCGCTGCATCTTGCCGTCGGTCACATAGCAGCCGGCGATGGTGCCAGCGCCGGTCACCTTGAACACATTGCGCACCTCGGCATGGCCCAGCAGCACTTCCTTGTACTCAGGCGCCAGCAGGCCCTTCATGGCCTTCTCAATGTCCTCGATGGCCTGGTAAATCACGCGGTAGAGGCGGATGTCAATGTTCTCCCGGGCGGCGACCTCCCGGGCGTTGTTGTCCGGGCGGATGTTGAAGCCAATGATGGTGGCGTTGGCGGTGGCTGCCAGGTTGACGTCGTCCTTGGTGACAGCGCCCACGCCTGAGTGCAGCACATTGATCCTGACCTGGTCGTTGTTGAGCTTCTCCAGCGACTGGCGCACGGCCTCCGCGGAGCCCTGCACATCGGCCTTGATGAGGAGGTTGAGGGTAAGCTGCTCGCCTTCCTTGATGTTCTGGAACAGGTTGTCCAGCGTCACAGTGGAGGCAGCCACGCGGGCTTCCTTGAGGCGGTCCTCCCGCTCCTTGGCCACCTGGCGCACCAGCTTGTCGTCCTTGACGGCAATCATCTCGTCACCGGCGTCGGGGACGGAGTCAAAGCCGGAAATTTCCACCGGCATGGATGGGCCGGCCTCGCGCACGTTTTCGCCCTTGTCGTTGAGCAGGGCGCGCACACGGCCTGCCGCCATGCCCGCGATGATGTTGTCGCCCACGCGCAGGGTGCCATTCTTGAGCAGCACGGTGGCCAGCGGGCCGCGGCTCCTGTCCAGCTTGGCCTCGATGATGATGCCGCGGGCCAGGCGGTCCGGGTTGGCGCGCAGCTGCAGCACCTCGGCCTGCAGCAGGATCATCTCCAGCAGGCTGTCCACGCCCTCGCCGGTCTTGGCGGACACGGGCACCATGATGGTGTCCCCGCCCCAGTCCTCCGCCACCATCTCGTAGGCGGTCAGGTCCTGCTTGATGCGCTCGGGGTTGGCCTCGGGTTTGTCCATCTTGTTGATGGCCACGATAATCGGCACGCCGGCCGCCTTGGCATGGTTGATGGCTTCCACCGTCTGGGGCATCACGCCGTCATCGGCCGCGACCACCAGCACCGCGATATCGGTGGACTGGGCGCCGCGGGCGCGCATGGCGGTGAAGGCCTCATGGCCGGGGGTGTCCAGGAAGGTGATCAGCTCGCCGTCCAGGTCCACGGTGTAGGCACCGATGTGCTGGGTGATGCCGCCTGCCTCGCCCCGGGTGACGTGGGCATCGCGGATATAGTCCAGCAGGGAGGTCTTGCCGTGGTCGACATGGCCCATGATGGTGATGACCGGCGGACGGGGCTGGAGGTCTTCCTCCCTGTCCACCTCGTCGGCCACCTCAATCATCTGGTCCTCCGCCGTGCGGTCCAGGCGCAGCTTCAGGTCCACGCCGAACTCAGAACTCACCAGGGAAGCGGTGTCATAGTCCAGGTCGCTGTTGATGGTGGCCATGTTGCCCAGCAGGAGCAGCTTCTTGAGGATCTCGCCCGCCGGCTTGCCGATGCGCTCGGTCAGGTCCTTCACGGTGATGGATTCCTGGGTCATAAAGGCGGTTTCAATCTTGATGGGGGCCATTTTCTGCTGCGCAGAGGGGCGCTTGCTGCGCGCGCGGCGGCCACCGCGCACGACGTCATCGTCCATGCCAAAGTGCTGAGGCTGGGACTTGCGCGCGTTCTGCTTGCGCTGCCTGCTCACATGCTCGGGATCCGGCCTGCGGGAGTAGCTTCTTCTGTTGGGGTCGTAATTGCTGGCGCGGTCCTTCTCCATGGGAATCATCATTTCATCCGGAGTAGGCCGGGCACCCGCGCGGCCTATGCCGGTGCGGCCTGCGCCAGGGGCCGGGCGCCCATACTGGGACGAGCCGGGGGCCGGACGCCCATATTGAGGCGAGCCGGGAGCCGGGCGGCCGTACTGCTGGGCGCCGGGGGCCGGGCGGCCATACTGCTGGGCACCAGGAGCCGGGCGGCCGTACTGCTGGGCACCAGGGGCTGGGCGGCCATACTGCTGGGTGCCGGGGGCCGGGCGGCCATAGGGGCCACGGGTCACGGGTGCTGGGCCGGTGGAGAAATGCCCCTGCACACCCTGGGGCTGCTTGGGCGCGGGCCTGATGATGCGTACCTGGGGCACGGTAATCTCCGGGGTGCGGATCTGGGATACCGGCTCTTCCTTTTCAACCTTCCTGGGTTCCTCGGTCTTCTGGGCGGCGGCGCGCTTGGCTGGCGCAGGCTGTGTCTCGGCCTCAGACGCCTGCACCGGCTCAGTTTCCTTCACCACCGGCGCCTCGGCGGCCTGGGGAGCGGGCACTGCCACTTCCTCAGCCACGGGCGCCTGCTCCGCCACGGGCGTCACCACGGGCGCAGG
This sequence comes from Clostridiales bacterium, assembly GCA_012728815.1. Classification (GTDB taxonomy): domain Bacteria; phylum Bacillota; class Clostridia; order Christensenellales; family Aristaeellaceae; genus UBA6115. Next base: position 32,296 of record JAAYEI010000068.1, on the reverse strand, counting down.
CTGCTCGGCCACTTCTGCGGTCGGCTCTTCCGGCGCGGACTGGGCTGCACCCTGTTCCTCTGCCCGGGCCTGGGCCGCGGCGGCATCCAGGATTGCCTGCTCATCCTCATCGGGCATGGTCCAAGCCTTGGTCTGCGTCTGCAGCATCTGCTGCTGTTGCTCCTGACGCTGGCGCTGGCGCTCCTCGTCTTCCTGACGCAGGAACACTGACTCCTGCTGCCTGAGCATCTGCAGGGTGATGTCTGCATTGCGCAATACCCGCTCGGTTTCCGAGAGGATAACGCCTGCCTTCTGGTTGAGGTCCTTGATGGTGTCCTTGAGACCGACTTTTGCCATTCAGCCTTTGCCCTCCAAAATCTTTGCGTGGTCCTGGTTGTCCGGGGTCAAACCGGCCTGTTGCCGGATCTGTTCGCACAGGGAACCGTTCTTGATGGCGGCCGCGGCCATTCCAGGCCGTCCGCAGGCTTCCCCCAGGATGCCACCATCCAATAGAATAACCTGTACACGGTAGTGATTGCAAGCGTTGCTGATTTTCTTGCTGGTGTTGGCGCTGGCCTGGGGGTCCAGCAGGACCAGCCCAGCCCTGCCCTCACGAACCAGCTTGAGCGTTTCCTCGGCGCCGGGCACCAGTTGCCTGGCCCGGAAGGCCAGCCCCAGCAGGCCTTTCAGCCCCTCAGCCGCCATGGACGCTGTCCTTTGGCTGGCTGAAGTGGATCTGTCGCCTGAGCTGCTCAAACAGCTCCGGTGAAATGGGCCGCTCCATCGCCCGTTCCAGCTGCCGCTGCTTGACCGCGCGGTTCAGGCAGGCTTCCTGCGGGCAGACATAGGCACCGCGGCCAGACTTCTTGCCGGTGAAGTCAATGAGGATGTCCTCCTCGGGGGTACGCACCACACGCAGCAGCTCCTTCTTGGGCTTCATCTCCCGGCAGCCTACGCACATGCGCTGGGGAATCTTCTTAGCCATTGGCCTGGCGCCCCCTTAGTCCTGCAGGTAGGGCGGCTGGTCCTCCGGGTAGTCTTCATCCGGGAAGCCAGCGTCCAGCGCCACCTGGTCCATGTAGGCCTGCTGCTGCATGAGCTCATCAAACTGGCTCTGGGACTTGATGTCAATCTTCCAGCCGGTCAGCTTGGCAGCCAGGCGGGCGTTCTGCCCCTCCTTGCCAATGGCCAGGGACAGCTGCATGTCCGGCACCACCACGCGGCAAATCTTCTCCTCATCGGAGATGAACACGCTGACCACGTGCGCGGGGTTGAGGGCGTTGGCCACAAACTCCGCGGGGTCCGGCGACCACTTGATGATGTCAATCTTCTCGTTGCGCAGCTCGTTGACCACCTTCTCCACCCGGGACCCGCGCGGGCCTACGCAGGCGCCGACTGGGTCAATCATCGGGTCCATGGAATAGACGGCAATCTTGGTGCGGCTGCCCGCCTCCCTGGCAATGGAGCGGATCTGCACCACGCCGGTGGCAATCTCGGGCACCTCCATCTCAAACAGGCGCTTGACCAGGCCTGGGTGGATGCGGCTGACATAGACCTGCGGCGCGCGCTGGTACTCACTGCCCGAGCGGCGCACCTTCAGCACGTAGACCTTGACATGGTCGCCATCCCGGTAGCTCTCCCCGGGGATGTACTCGTTGCTCTCCATCACACCCTCGGTGCGGCCCAGCTCCAGGTAGGTGGCCTTGGGCTCCACCCGTTGCACGATGCCGGTGAGGATTTCGTTTTCCTTTTCGATGTACTCATCGTAAATCTTGCCGCGTTCTGACTCGCGGATCTTCTGCACCAGCATCTGCTTGGCGGTCTGCGCCGCCACCCGGCCAAAGTTGTCCGGGGTGACATCAATCTCCACGATGTCGCCCACGTGGTAGTTGGGGTTGATTTGCAGCGCCTCCTCCAGGGAGATCTGCATTTCCGGCTCCTCCACCTCCTCCGCCACCACCTTGCGCTGGAACACCTGGGCGCCGTCCTTGCGCGACAGGCGCACAGCCAGGTTGGCCACGGCCACGCCGGCCTGGCGGTTGTTGCGCCGGTAGGCGGCCTTGAGGGCTTCCTCAATGGTGTCCACCAGCACGTCCTCGTTCATGTCCTTCTCCCGCGCCAGCATGGAGATGGCTTCCATCAGGTCAATCTTCTGTCCACTCATTCTTTTTCCTCCTCCGGGGGCACGTCTTCCTCATCCAAAATACTCAAGTCCACCGTGCGGCGCGCCAGCGCCACATCCTTCTGCTCGAAAACCAGTTGCTCGCCATCTGCCTGAAGATGGAAGCCATTCTCATCAAACCCGGTCAGCACGCCGCTAAACTCCTTGCGGCCATCCCGGGGCCTGAACAGCTTGATCTCCACTTGTTCGCCCAGCGCCTTCCGTGCGTCCCGCTCCGTTTTGATGGGGCGGTCAATGCCCGCGGAACAGACCTCCAGAAAATCATAATCCAGCTGTTCCACCAGCGGCTGCAGCGCGCGGTGATAGGCCTCGCAGTCATCCAGGCTGATGCCGCCTGGCTTGTCAAGGTGGACGCGCAGGTAGGTGCCCGCGGCCTCCTTGTCAAAGACGGTTTCCAGGTGCTCAAAGCCCATGGATTCCGCTAGCCGCTGGCTGATGGACGCCGCCTGCGCGGTGGGGCGCTTTTTCTTGGCCATCGCATTCCTTTCACAAAAAAAGCGGGCCTGTGCCGCGTATACACCAGGCCTAAGCAGTGCGCCATGCCCGATGTCCTCTACGGCTCCCACTTCTTCGTTGGTTCTTACCTCCCTTGGTGTACACAAGTACTCAAAAAGTATACCACGGAATCATTCAGCCCGCAAGCAGAAAGCGCCAAAAATCCCTTGAATTCTGTTGCGTTTTCTTGACACCGCGGCCCGGGGAACCCTATAATTGTGCAAACAACCTGCACGCACAGAAGAAACGGAGGCCGCCATGCACATCCTGGATACCCTGAAAGAACGCGGGATGATAGCCCAGATTACCTTTGAGGATGAGCTATACAAGCAGCTGGAGCGCGAGCCCACCACCTTTTACGTTGGCTTTGATCCCACTGCCGACAGCTTGCATTTCGGCCACTTCATCCCGGTCATCGCCATGCGGCACATGCAGCAGGCAGGTCACCGGCCCATTGCGCTGGTGGGCGGCGGAACCGTTCAGGTGTCTGACCCTTCGGGCAAGACCGAACTGCGCAAGATGCTGTCGCTGGAAACCATTGCCCACAACGCGGGGAAGATTAGGAACCAGCTGTCCCGCTTCATCAACTTTGACGATGGCAAAGCGCTGCTGGTCAACAACGCGGACTGGCTGGTGCCGCTGCAGTACCTGCCCTTCCTGAGGGAAATCGGGCCCCTGTTCTCGGTCAACCGCATGCTGACGGCCGAGGCCTACCGCCTGCGGATGGAAAAGGGGCTGACCTTCCTGGAGTTCAACTACATGGTCATGCAGGCCTACGACTACCTGGAGCTCTTCCGCCGCTACGGCTGCCGGCTGCAGATGGGCGGGGATGACCAATGGAGCAACATCCTGGCCGGGGCGGACCTTATCCGCCGCAAGGAACAGGAAGCGGCCTTCGCCTGCACCTTTAACCTGCTGCTCAACGCCGATGGCCAGAAGATGGGCAAGACCGAGCGCGGCGCGCTTTGGCTGGACGCCGGGATGACCTCGCCCTATGAGTTTTATCAGTACTGGCGCAACATCGCCGACAGCGACGTGGAAAAGACCCTGGCCATGCTCACCCTCCTGCCCATGGAGGAGGTGCGCCGCCTGAGCCGCCTGGAGGGCGCTGACATCAACGAGGCAAAATCGGTCCTGGCCTTTGAAGCCACCAAGATGGTGCATGGCGAGGAGGAAGCGGACAAGGCCCAGCAGGCCTCGGCCGCCCTGTTCTCCACGGGGGGCAGCCTGGAGGAGGTGCCCAGCTTCGCCATCACCCGCGCGCAGCTGGAGGAAGACAACCGCCTGACCACCCTCCTCTTCCTGTGCGGGCTGTGCGCCAGCCGCAGCCAGGCGCGCCAGATGGTGCAGCAGGGAGCGGTGCTGGTGAATGACAGCAAAGCCCAGGGCGTTGACCAGACCATCAGCGCCGGGGACATCCCCGCGCAGGGACTGTTGCTGCGTCGGGGCAAGAAGAACTACTGCCGCATCCTGCTGGCGCCATGAGCCATGCGCTGGACTACCACACCCTGCGAGCTGACGGGAACGCGGAGCTGATCATCAAAAAAAGCCGCTTTATCGGCCAGGCCGCCCCTGCGTACACCGAGGAGGAGGCGCTGGAGTACATCCGCGGGGTCAGGGAGGCCAACAAGACCGCCAGCCACAACTGCTTCGCCTACATCATCGGCGCCAACGCCGGGCTGATGCGCTACCAGGATGACGGCGAACCCCAGGGCACCGCGGGCATCCCGATTCTTGAGGTGCTGAAGCGCAACAATTTGGTGAACTGCGTGGCGGTGGTGACGCGATATTTTGGCGGGGTGCTGCTGGGCGCGGGCGGCTTGACCCGGGCGTATTCGTCCGCCGCGGCCGCCGCGGTCAAGGCTGCGGGCATTGTGGTGGCGGAGCTCAGCCACACCCTCAGCGCCCAGGTAACCTACAACTATTGGGACGCTTTGAACCACGCCCTGGGCCGGCTGCCGGTCTGCGGGGTAGAGCGGGCATTTACCGACAAGGTGGCCCTGCGTTTGGTGGTGCGCGTCCGGGATGCCCAGACCCTGGTGGATGAGCTGAACCGCCTGACGGATGGCAGCGCCGGCATCACGCTGTCAGACCCCTTCCACCACCTGTGGGAGGTCACAGGGCAAGCAGGCCAAGACGAACCTGGTGGAGACTGAATTGGCTCCAGAAATAAAGCAAGCAACAGACCGCGCCTGCACAGCGCGGTCTGTTTTTTTTAAGGTTGCCTGAACCTGGTCAGAGAAGCTCCCCGGGGAAACAAAACCGCTGGATGGCCATACCCACGCCGTGGGCATCGTGGCTGTCAGTCACCGCGTCAGCCGCCTCCAGCACCTCCGGCGCCGCATTGCCCATGGCCACGCCCAGCCCAGCCCAGCGGATCATCGACAGGTCATTGTGCTGATCGCCCAGGGCCATCACCTGCGCCCTGTCAACATGCAGCGCCCTGGCCAGCAGCATGAGCCCATGGCCCTTGTCCGCGCTGGCGGACATCACCTCCAGGTTGCGCTCGCCGGACTGGGTGACCTGTATCCCCGGTATCGTGTTTAACTGCAGGGCGATGTCTGACAGCGGCAGGCCTTCCTCGCTGCGGTACACAAAAAACTTGTGCTGCGGCTGGCTCAGCGCCGCCTTGCAGGCCTCAAGCCCATAGGTATAGTGAACCCGTTCCCTGATCCGGCTGAACTGCCGGGCATTGCGCTCAGAAATATGGCGCGGCCAGTCCCGCCGGCTGGTGACCGTGCCCCGCCCGAACATATAGTAGCCCTCCCCCAGCCTCTCCAGCAGCTCAAACACCGCGCGGGAGGCCGTGGTGGCAAGAAAGTCCTCATGGATGCGCTCCGCGTTGGGCGCAAGCTCCACCACCGCGCCGTTGAGGCTGATGACGGGGCAATGAATGCCGGCATCCAGGGCAATCTGGGCGACGTTCTCCGGGAAGCGTCCGGTGTTGATGGCAAACAGAATGCCGGCCGCCTGGGCTTTCCGGATCATCTGGATGTCGTAGTCACCGATCTCCCCCACGCTGTTAAGCAGGGTACCGTCCAGGTCAGCCGAAATCAGGCGGATGGAGTGTCTCATGATATCAAGCATCCCTTCAAAATGGTGGTTCAATCATAAAGTGACGCCCGGCCAGTCCAGGCAGGCCAAGGCTGCCATCAAAGCCCAGGCGGGTGGCGCACAGCTTCAGTGACCGCACACCCTGCCCGCGGTTGAAAGCCCGGTCGCCATACACCTCATCCCCCAGAACAGGATGGCCGATGGCGGACAGCTGCGCGCGGATCTGGTGGGTGCGCCCGGTGACCAGGGTCACAAGCAAGCGGGAGACCGGCCCGCCAGCCAGTGTAGCATATTCCGTCACAATGCGCTTGCCCTGCGGGGTTTTGTGGTTGGTCACCCGCACGCGGGCCGCCTGGGCGTCCTTGGTGTGCCAGGCGGTGAGCACGCTGGCGCTGGGTTGTGGGCTGCCGCGCACCAGGCAGATGTACTGCTTATGCACCTGGCCGGTGCGGAAGGCCTCCTCCAGCGCCCGCTGCGCTTCCGCCGTCCTGGCCAGCACCATCAGGCCGCTGGTCTGGTTGTCCAGGCGGTGCACCAGGGCAAGGTTGTCCCCCGGCCCCGCGTAAGCCCGTGCCCAGGCAAGCAGGGAAGCCCCGCTCCGGCTGTTTTCATCCGCGTTGAGCCCAGCGGGCTTGTTCACCACCAGGCAGTGCGCGTCCTCGTACAGCACGGGCACTTCACGCATCATGGCGGTGGTATACAGCACCAGGCTGTCCCCCGCCCGCACCTGCACATTGCCTGACAGGCGCTGGCCATTGACCAGTACATCACGCCGCTTGAGCGCCGCGCGGATGGCGGAGGGGGCCAGCAAGGGCAAGCCAAGGCTGAGAGCGCGCAGCAGCGGGCCATCACGGGCAACGGTGACTGTGTACCTGTTCAAGGGCCCCTCCAGCCTGCTTGTTTGATCCGCATCAGTGTAAATTGGGCCAGGGTTGATGTCAAGAATGTATAAATGCATCACGAATCATTCATGTGGCGCTTCAAAAACAACGGAAATACAAGCCTTTGCTTGTATAAACAAACATCAAAAGGTAGACTTGCTTTCATATTCGCGCAAGCCGCGATGAAAAAGAAGGAGGTCAGGATGTCATGAAAAAGCGCTCACTATTCTCACTGTTGGTGGCTGTCGCCCTCATTCTATCCGCCGTTGTTCCGGTTCTGGCGGAAGATGTCATCAAGATCGGCGGGATTGGCGTCCTGTCCGGCGATTACGGCAAGTACGGCCTGGCCGTCAGGGAAGGCGTGGACCTGTACATCAAGCAGATCAACGCCGCCGGCGGCGTGCTGGGCAAGCAAGTGGAGGTCATCTGGGAGGACACCCAGGGGGACCCGGCCTTTGCGATCAGCGCGTACAACAAACTGGTTGAACAGGATGGCGTCGTGGGCATCATCGGCGGCGTGCTCTCCGGGGAATCCAAGGCCTTGGCCGAGGTTTCGGCGGAGGATGGCGTGCCGCAGATTACCCCCTCTTCCACCGCCTATGACGTGACCACCGACCGTCCCAACGTGTTCCGCACCTGCTTCCTGGATCCCTTCCAGGGCAATGCCATTGCCAACTACATGGCGCAGCAGGGTGTCAAAAAGGTGGCCGTGCTGTATGACAACGCCACTGAGTACTCCGAGGGCCTCTACCAGGCCTTCAAGGCCAAGTCTGACGCGGAGGGCGTGGAGATTGTGGCCACTGAAGCCGCCCCCTATGGCGAGCGCGACTACAAAACCCAGCTGACCACCATCAAGAACGCGGGCCCGGAAGCCGTCTTCCTGCCCTACTACGGCGCGGATGCCGCCATGGTGCTGGCCCAGGCCAAGGAAATCGGGCTGGACGTGCGCTTTTTCGGCGCGGATGGCATTTCGGACATTGTTGACCTGGTGACTGACAAGAGCCTGCTCACCAGCCTGGTCTACACCGACCACTTCACCACCGACGCCCAAAGCGAAAAGGCTGTGGCCTTTGTGAAGGCCTTTGAGGCCGAATACGGCAAGCTGCCCTCCATCTCCTTCTCGGCCACCGGCTATGACGCCATCCTGGTGCTGCTCAGCGCCATTGAGGCCGCCGGCAGCACCGACAAGGATGACGTGGTGGCCGCCATCAAGGCGACGGATGTGAGCGCGGTGTCCGGCAACATCACCTTTGATGACCACAACGACCCCATCAAGTCCGCCTTCCTGCTCACCTTTGACGCCGAGGGCAACAAGCAGTTCCTGGACCAGGTGGATCCATAAGCATCACGAGACCAACACAGCAACGCATCCGGGGGAGGAGCCATCCTCCCCCTTCTTCTATAAAAGCAGGATGCCTGGCACAGCCCGCCCAATCCACGCTTGTATGACGGCGGCCGCTGTTGTAAAATCACCTACAGTCTTCAAGCGGCAACAAGGGAGGCCGCGCCGGTTTTAGGCTGCGCGCGGACACATCCTCAAGAGGTAAAGCGATGAACCTATTCCTCAACCAGCTCATCAACGGCCTGCACGTGGGCAGCATTTACGCGCTGATTGCCCTGGGCTACACGATGGTGTACGGCATCGTCAAGCTGATCAACTTCGCCCATGGCGACATTCTGATGATTGGCGCCTACACGGCGGTGGTCACACTGGTCAGCCTGAACTGGTCAGCCCCAGCCGCTTTGCTGGCCGCCATCCTGGCCTGCGTGCTCTTCGGCGTGCTCATTGAGCGGGTCGCCTACAAGCCCCTGCGCAAGTCGCCGCGCATCTCATCCCTCATCACCGCGATCGGGGTCAGCATGCTGTTGCAAAACACCGCGCTGCTCATCTTCGGCGCCCAGTCCCGTCCCTTCCCCACCGTGCTGCATGTGGCGCCGCTGCGCTTCCTGGGGCTGCAGGTCAGCTTCATCACGGTGCTTACGGTGCTGGTGTCCGCCGCGCTGATGATCATCCTGCAGGTCTTTGTGAAAGCCAGCAAGGCGGGCAAGGCCATGCGCGCGGCCAGCGAGGACTACAACACTGCCCAGCTGATGGGCATCAACGTGAACACCACCATCACCCTGACCTTTGCCATCGGCTGCGCGCTGGCAGGCATTGGCGCCTACCTGTATGTGATGGCCTACCCGGCAGTCTCCCCCACCATGGGCTCCCTGCCGGGGCTGAAGGCTTTCATCGCAGCGGTGCTGGGCGGCATCGGCGTCATCCCGGGGGCCATGCTAGGCGGCTTTGTGATGGGCATCGCGGAGAGCCTGACCAAGGCCTACATCTCCACCACCATGTCCGACGCCGTGGTGTACGGCATCCTCATCCTGGTGCTGCTGGTCAAACCCACGGGGCTGATTGGCAGCCTGTCCCGGGAAAAGGTGTGAGGTGAGCTGATGAACAAGAAAACAAAGGCCATCACCCTCAACACCCTGGCCATCCTGGGCTTCTACACGCTGGTCAGCATCATGATCCTGACAGGCACGCTCAACAACTACCTGTCCAACATCCTGATCACCGTGCTCATCACCATCATTATGACCGCCAGCCTGAACGTCACCACCGGCCTGCTGGGCCAGCTGGCCCTGGGGCACGCGGGCTTCATGGCCATTGGCGCCTACACCTCCGCGCTGTTCACCAAGTCCATGGCGATGGATTTTGGCTGGTCATTGCCCCTCTCCCTGGTGCTGGGCGGCATCACCACCGCCCTGTTCGGCATGCTGATCGGCATCCCCGCCCTGCGGCTGCAGGGGGACTACCTGGCCATCATCACCCTGGGCTTTGGGGAAATCATCCGCGTGGTGATTGAGAACCTGTCCTTCACCGGCGGCGCCGCGGGGCTGACCCGCATCACGCGCATGACCCGGGCGTTTTCTGAGGACCGCGCGCTGTCCAGCGCCATCCAGTTCACCATCGTCTTTTTCATCACGGCGCTGATCATCGCCAGCATCTTCACCCTGGGGCGCTCCCGCCACGGACGGGCCATCATCTCCATACGCGAGAACGCCATCGCGGCCGAGGCCACCGGCATCCCCACCACGCGGTACAAGCTGCTGGCCTTCACCATCGCCGCCTTTTTCGCCGGCATCGCCGGCGGCCTGTTCGCGCACCAGACCAGCATCCTCAACGCCAAGATGTTTGGCTTCAACAAGTCCATTGAATACCTGGTGATGGTGGTGCTGGGCGGCATGGGCTCCATCACAGGCTCCGTGGTGGCTTCTGTCGTGCTGGTGTCGCTGCCGGAGCTGTTGCGCGGCATGGCGGAGTACCGGCTGATCATCTACTCCCTGCTGCTGATCATGATGATGCTGTTTCGCCCCGCCGGGCTGCTGGGCACCCGCGAGTTCTCCATGCTGGCCTTCTGGGAGCGGCTGGAGGCCGTCTGGCACCGAGTCTTCCGCCGCGAGGCCAAGACCCAGATGCCCTTTCAGCCCCGCTACGATGTGTGGGATGAAAAGCCGGTGCTGCAGACCCACCAGCTGGGCATTGCCTTTGGCGGGCTGAAGGCGGCGGAAAAGATCAATATTGAGCTGATGAACGACGAAATCGTAGGCCTGATCGGTCCCAACGGCGCGGGCAAGACCACGGTGTTCAACCTCCTCACCGGGGTGTACGCCCCCACGGAAGGCCAGGTCATCCTGATGGGCAAGCAGGTGCAGGGCAAGCAGACCCACCAGATCACGGTGGACGGCATCGCGCGCACCTTCCAGAACATCCGCCTGTTCAAGTCCATGAGCGCGCTGGACAACATCAAGGTGGCCTTCCACTCACGCATGCGCTATTCCCCGCTGTCCGCCATCATCCGGGACAGCAAGTGCCTGTCAGAGGAGCGCGGCATTGACATCCGCGCGCGGGAGCTGCTGCGGGTGTTTGAAATGGAAGCCCTGGCCGATGTGCCCGCCGGTTCCCTGCCCTATGGCATGCAGCGCAAGCTGGAAATCTGCCGCGCGCTGGCGTCCAACCCCAAGGTGCTGCTGCTGGATGAGCCGGCCGCCGGCATGAACCCCAGCGAGACCGCGGAGCTGATGGAGACCATCAAGACCATCCGCAGCCAGTTCTCGGTGGCCATTTTGCTCATTGAGCATGACATGCGCCTGGTGATGGGCATTTGTGAGCGCATCTACGTGCTCAACTACGGGCGCATTATCGCCCACGGGCTGCCGGAAGAAATCCGCAACAACCCCGAGGTCATCACCGCCTACCTGGGCCAGGAGCAGGCGCAAAAGGAGGCGGAGCATGCTCAAGGTACATGAAATCAACCTGTTTTATGGCGCCATCCACACCCTCCGGGACATCAGCTTTGAGGTCAGGCCAGGGGAAATTGTGTCCCTGATCGGCGCCAACGGCGCCGGCAAAAGCAGCATCCTGAACGCCATCTCGGGCATCGTGCCCATTGCCACTGGTGACATCCTGTTTGAGGACAAGTCCATCAAAAAGCTGCCCGCCTTCCGCCTGGTGGGCATGGGGCTGGCCCAGGTGCCGGAGGGGAGGCGGGTGTTCGCGCGCATGAGCGTGCTGGAAAACCTGGAAATGGGGGCCTTCACCCGCCAGGACCGCGCTCGCGTGCAGGAGGACCTGGAACGCGTGTTTACCCACTTCCCCCGCCTAAAGGAGCGGCGCCGGCAGCACGCGGGCACGCTGTCTGGCGGGGAGCAGCAGATGCTGGCCATGGGCCGCGCCCTGATGAGCCGCCCGAAGCTTCTGATGATGGACGAGCCCAGCATGGGCCTGGCGCCGCTGCTGGTACAGGAAATCTTTGACATCATCCGCCAGGTCAACCAGGACGGCACCACGGTGTTGCTGGTGGAGCAAAACGCTCAGATGGCGCTGTCCCTGGCCCACCGCGCCTATGTGCTGGAGACCGGCCGCATCATCAAAACCGGCGGCGGCCAGGAGCTGCTCAAGGACGAGGACGTGCGCCGCGCCTACCTGGGCGGCTGACTTCAGGCCCCTTCGAACAACAACCTGCACCACACACAAAAAAGGGCGGCCCCGGGCTGCCCTTTCATCTAATCAGTTTTAGCCGATGGCCGCCTTCAACGCCTCCGCCTTGTCCCCCTGGTCCCAGGGCAGGTTCAGGTCTTCCCGGCCAAAGTGCCCGTAGGCCGCGGTCTGGCGGTAGATGGGGCGGCGCAGCCTGAGGGTGCTGATGATGCCGTCGGGGGTGAAGTCCATCACCTTGAGCAGGGCCTGCTCAATCTGCTGGTCGCTTGCCTGGCCTGTGCCAAAGGTGTCCACCGTGAAGCTGACCGGCTCCGCCCGGCCAATGGCGTAGGCCAGCGCCATCTGGCAGCGGCTGGCAAGCCCCGCTTTGACCACGTTGACCGCCGCGTAGCGCGCCATGTAGGCGCCGGAGCGGTCCACCTTGGTGGGGTCCTTGCCAGAGAAACAGCCGCCCCCATGGGGCACAACGCCGCCATAAGTATCCACGATGATCTTGCGCCCGGTCAGCCCGCTGTCCCCCGCGGGGCCGCCCATCACAAAGCGCCCGGAAGGATTCACCAGAAACTCGGTGCTGGGGGTGAGCAAATGGTCCGGGATGACCTGGCGGATGACCTGCTCCATCATGACCTCCCGGATCACGGCCTGGCTGACCTTCTCATCATGCTGGGTGGAGATGACCACGTTGTGGATGGCCACCGGCCGCCCGTCCTCATACACCACGCTGACCTGACTTTTGCCATCCGGGCGCATCCAGCGGTGGTCGCCCTGCCGGCGCAGCTGGTCCATCCGGCGGGCCAGTTGATGGGCGGTGGCGATGGGCAGGGGCAGCAGCTGGGGGGTCTCATCGCTGGCGTAACCAAACATCATGCCCTGGTCCCCCGCCCCGGTCTGGGCGGCTGATTTACCCTCCCGCGCCTCCAGCGCCATGCTGACGCCCTTGCTGATGTCCGGGGATTGCTCGTTCACGGCGGTCAAGACCGCGCAGGTGTGGCCGTCAAAGCCAAACTTGGCCCGGTTGTAGCCCAGGTCCAGCACCACGCCCCGGGCGATGTCCTGGATGGGCACATAGGTGGTGGTGGTGATCTCACCCATCACAAGGAGCAACCCGGTGGTGGCGCAGGTCTCACAGGCCACCCGGGCGTTGGGGTCCTCAGCCAGGATGGCGTCCAACACGGCATCAGACACCTGGTCACACAGCTTGTCCGGGTGTCCCGCGGTGACAGATTCAGCAGTCAAAAGTTTCCGCATGTTCCCTCCAAAAAAAATCGCGCTTGTTGATAAGCGCTTGTGGCAAACTTATCTTCCGGCATATTGCCGCTGGATGTGGCACCTTGCGTTTGCAGGCTGCCGGGGTTCATCGGGCCAGTCCCTCCGCCACTCTTGATAAGTGTATTCACTTGCTGCTACTATAAGACAGCCTGTGCGCTCCCGTCAAGGGCCCACATCAAATCATCAAGGGAAAGGCTGGGATGTCATGCTGTTCATTGGAATCTGCGGGGCCAGTGGGTCAGGCAAATCCACGCTTTCGGAGGAACTGCTGCGCGCCATCGGCAAAAGCAGCACCGTCATCAACCAGGACGCATATTACTTTGACTACCCCGATCTCAGCTTTGAGGAGCGCGCCGCGCTGAACTTTGATGAGCCTAGCATCTTCGACCACGACCTGCTGCTGGAGGACATCACCCAGTTGATGGCCGGGCACAGCGTGCGCCGCAAGGCCTATGACTTTACCCGCCACGTGCGCGCGCACAGCGAGGAGATGATGGTGCCCGGGGACGTGCTGATCCTGGAGGGGATCCACGCCTTTTACGATGAACGGCTCTGTGAGAAGATGTTCCTGAAGCTGTTCATCAACGTGGAGCCGGACATCTGCCTGCTGCGGCGCATCAACCGCGACCTGAAGGAGCGGGCGCGCAGCATTGACAGCGTGACCAGGCAGTATCTGGCCACCGTCAAGCCCATGTATGACAAGTACATCCGCAACTATATCCACCAGGCCGATGTGATCGTGACCCGTGGCGGAAAAAACGCCAGGGTTGTGGAAATCCTGGCCGGTTACCTGCGCGACGCGCTGGACTGAGGGATGCCGGGTCAGCCGCTCAGGTGATCCACCAGAATCTTGAGCCCTATAAACACCAGCGCGATGCCGCCAACAAGCTGTGCTTTGGTGTGAAGCCCGGCGCCAAACCTGCGGCCCAGCTTGAAAGCCAGGAAGCTGAGCGCCAGGGTGATGACGCCGATGAGCATGATGGCCAGCCAGATGTTGATCTCCAGCACCGCCAGCGCCACGCCGGCCGCCAGGGCGTCAATGCTGGTGGCGATGCCCAGCAGCAGCAGCTCCGGCGCACGCAGGGGGGTGCACACCAGCGCCTCCCCGCGGCTCTTCCAGGCTTCATGGATCAGCTTGCCGCCAATCAAGGCCAGCAAGCCAAAGGCGATAAAATGATCAACTGACTCAATGTAGTTTGAAAACCGGCTGCCCAGCAGCCAGCCCAACAGGGGCATCAGCGCCTGGAAAAAGCCAAAGCACACCGCAACGGCCAGGCTTTCGCCCCGGTCCTTGAGCTGCGCCAGACAGGCCCCTTTGCACAAAGCCACCGCGAAGGCGTCCATGGCAAGCGCCACCGCCAGGATAATCAGGTCCCGTAAGCCCATGAAGCACCCTCCCCTGTTGAACTGCCGCATTGTAACAAAGGCGGCAATTTGTGTCAATTTGATGAAGCAATCTTTCCAATTCCATTGATTGTTTGACATCCATATGCTACACTTGCCCTGAACGCGCTGGCCTTTCAGATGGAATATGCCCGGATGGATGAAAGCAGGCAGCCTGCGCGTTGTATGGTTGAGATTTGATGCGCGTACACGCGGCATTCTGCAAAAGAGGATGGTAGCCATGGAGCACAAGAAAGTAACACGCTACGCCCGCCTGGCGGCGCTGCTGCTGCTGCTGGCTGTCCTGGCCGGCTGTACGGCCAATGTGGACACCACCAGCAACCAAAACGGCGCCGGCGACCCGGACGTGCCCTTTCCCACCTTCAATGTGCGTGGCACGGACACCCAGGTGCCCGATGAGCAACCCACCCCGGACCCGGGCGGGTTGATCACCCTGCCCGAAGGCGAGCAGGTGGTCTTGCCACAGCCCAGCACCCAGCCTGGCTGGGGCAGCATCATCACCAGCCAGCAGCCCTTCCTCACCCCCACCGCCACCCCTTGGGGCGGCATTGAGGTCATTACCCACTCCCCTGGTCCGGCCAGCCCCACCCCCACCCCCATGGTGCTGAAGCTGGGCGCCACCGGCCCAACAGTTTCCGAATTGCAGCGGCGTCTGCGTGATTTGCGCTATTACACCGGCTCTGTGGACGGGGACTTTGGCCAGGGCACGGACGCGGCGGTGCGCGCCTTCCAGGCCCGCAACCGCCTCACGGTTGACGGCATCGCCGGCACCGCCACCCTGAACCGACTGAACTCCTCCTCCGCCCTGCCCGCCCCCACCCCCACCCCCAGGGCCACAGCCACCCCGAAGATTAACCCCAACACCTATTTGCAATCGGGTTCCTCAGGCAGTGAGGTGCGGCGCATGCAGCAGCGCCTGATTGAATTGGGGTACCTGATGGGTACCCCCAACGGCCAGTTTGACGAGATGACGGAGGCCGCAGTCTATGCCTTCCAGAACCGCAACACCTCCTATTCAGACGGCATCGCCGGGCCCCAAACGCTGGAGAAGCTGTATTCCTCCTCCGCCCGGCGCACCAGCACCGCGGTGGGCATCATCGGCACGTCCATCAAGCGCGGCCTGACAAACTCCGAGGTGGTGCGTCGCATTCAAAGCCGGCTGAAGGAGCTGCGCTTCTATACCGGCTCAGTGGACGGGGACTTTGGCCCCTCCACGGAAGCGGCCGTCAAGGCGTTCCAGAGCGCCAACCGCCTGATGGCGGATGGGCGCGTGGGCTCCAACACCTACAGGGTGCTGTTCAGCTCCAGCGCCAACCCCGCGGGGGGGAGCACGCCGACCGCCACGCCGGCACCCGGCTCCGTACCGGGCTTTGCGACCCGCATTCCCTCCTACACCAACGTTACCCCCCACCCGGACGGTGACTACGTCACCCTGCGCGAAGGCGACAGCGGCACGCTGGTGCGCCAGATGCAGCAGGCGCTCAAGGACCAGGGCTACTACACCGGCACTGTGGACGGGCTGTTTGGCTTTGGCACCACCGACGCGGTCAAGGCCTTCCAACGGGCGAAGGGGCTCACGGTGGACGGCCTGGCGGGCGCTGGCACGCTGCGGATTCTGTACCAGGGCAGCTTCCCCCTGGGTTCATAACTCATATAAAACAAAACAGACACCACTGGTCACCCGGTGGTGTCTTTTATTGAGTGAGATTGCTTCGCGTTAAAACAGGGCGTCAACAAACTCCTTGGCGTTGAAGGCCTGCAGGTCATCGATGCCCTCGCCCACGCCGATGTACCAGACCGGCACGTTGAGCTCACGCCGGATGGCCAGCGCGATCCCGCCCTTGGCGGTGCCGTCCAGCTTGGTGAGCACAATGCCGTTGATGTCGGCCACTTCCTTGAACATCCTGGCCTGGACCAGGCCGTTTTGACCGGTGGTGGCGTCCAGCACCAGCATGCTGCGCACGGTGGCCTCGGGGTATTCCCGGTCAATCACGCGGCGGATCTTGCCCAGCTCGTCCATCAGGTTCTTTTTGTTCTGCAGCCGCCCCGCGGTGTCCACAATGAGCAGGTCGGTATGCTTTGCTTTTGCTGACTGGATGGCGTCAAACACCACGGCGGCCGGGTCGGCGCCGTGCTGCTGCTTGACCAGGGGCACGTCTGCGCGCTGGGCCCAGATGGCCAGCTGGTCATCCGCCGCGGCGCGGAAGGTGTCCGCCGCCGCCAGGATGACGCTGCGGCCCACCTCCCGAAAACGCTTGGCCAGCTTGCCCACCGCGGTGGTTTTGCCCACCCCGTTCACACCCACCACCAGCATCACCATGGGCCAGGCCAGGTCGGGGCGGGGGATGTTCATCTCCTCCACCATGATCTGCTTGAGGTGGTCCTTGGCCTCCTGGGCATCCTTGAGCCTGTGCTCCTTCACGCGCTCGCGCAGTTGGCCAATGATGTGCTCACTGGCCGCCACGCCGGCGTCTGACATCACCAGGATGTCGGTGAGCTCCTCATAGAAATCCTCATCGATCGCCTGCGCGCTGCTGGCAAGCTGCTCAATCTGCTGGCTCATTTGGCCGCGCGTTTTACTTAAGCCCCGCACCAGGCGGGAGAAAAATCCGGACATGGTACCTCCTAGGTTTTTGCTCAAGAAGTATGTTCGACACAAAGCATCAGGCAGTTTGCCTGGCGCGCTCAGGCTGTGTACTCCTGCAGGTTGACTGAAATCATATCGGACACGCCCTTCTCACGCATGGTCACCCCATACAGCATATCACAGCTTTCCATGGTGCCCTTGCGGTGCGTGATGACGATGAACTGGGTGTCGCGCTTGTACTCGCTCAAGTAATTGGCAAAGCTGTGGATGTTGGCGTCATCCAACGCCGCCTCAATCTCGTCCAGCATGCAAAAGGGCGTGGGCTTGAGCTTGAGCATGGCAAACAGGATGGCAATCGCGGTGAGCGTGCGCTCACCACCTGAAAGCAGGGACAGCAGCTGCAGCTTCTTGCCCGGTGGCTGCGCCTTGATCTGGATCTCGCAGTCCAGCGGTTGGCTGGGGTCAGCCAGGCTCAGGCTGGCCTGGCCGCCGTTGAAGAGCCGCTTGAAGGTTTCGGCGAAATAATCGTTGAGCAGGGCAAACTCGCGCACAAACTGCTTTTCCATCTGCCCCTGCAGGCGTTTGATGAGGCTGAGCAGGTCCTCCCGCGCCTGTTGGGCGTCATCGCGCTGAAGGCTCAGGTCCTCAAACCGGGCCTTGGTCGCCGCGTACTCATCCAGCGCGTGGATGTTGATGGCGCCCAGCTCGCGGATTTGCCGGCGCACATCCCCCGCTTCCTTCTCAGCCCCGGACAGGTCAAACCTGCCCTCCTGCACGAAGTTCATGGCCAGGGCGTAGGTCAGCTCATGGGTGTCCCACAAGGTCTGGGCGATGCTGTGCTGCTCTTCCGCCAGGCGGGCCAGGCTCAGCTCCCCCTTGTGCAGGCGCTGGCTGTCCTGGGTGTGGGCCTGGTGGGCCTGCTCGGTTTGGGTGACCAGGTCGGACTGGCGGGCGGCCAGCTCCCGGCGTTTGGTCTGCGCCGCCGCAGCCTGCGCGCGCAGCTGGCGCTCCGCCTGCTCCAGTTCCAGCCCGGTCTGTGAAAGCTTGGCCAGGGTCTCCTGCGCCTGGCTGATCTTCTCCTCCAGGCTGCCGCGGCTGTTTTGCAGGCTTTGCCGCCGGGCGGACAGCGCCTGCAGTTCCTTCTCAAAGCGCTGGCGGTCCCGCTGCAGCAGGTCCAGGCGGTGCGCTGCCTGGCTGCGGGCCTCACGCTGGGTATCCAGCTGCTCCCGGGCCAGCGCCGCGTGTTCCCGGGCCCTTCCCAGCGCGTCCTTCAGCCGGGCTTCTTCCTGGGCCAGCTGGCCGTGGTCCTCCTCCTCCTGCCGGCTCTGGGTGTCTGTCTGCGCCAAATCCAGGTGCAGCTGGGCGATCATTTCGCTGAGTTGCTGATGGGCGGCAAGCGTCTGGTCCAGCGCCTGACGGGCTGTGGACAAGCGCTCCTGCGCGCGGTCGGTCTGCTCCTCCTCCCGCGCGATGCCAATCTCTTCATCCTGAACGCGCAGGCGCAGCTGCTCCGCCTGCCCCGCCAGCTGCTGCAGCTGGGCCTGTTCTTCCTGTAGCCCGGTGACCAGCCGGTTGAGTTCCTCCTCACGCTGCAGGATGGACGCGCTCAACTGCTTCATCTCCCGCTCTCGTCCCAGCAGGCTGACGGTGCGGCTTTGGACAGAGCCACCGGTCATCGCCCCGCCCGCGCGCATCACATCCCCCTGCAGGGTTACCACATGAAAGGCCTGCCGCCCGGCGCGGGACACACGAATGGCGGCGTCCAGGTCGCTGGTGATGACCGCGCGCCCCAGCAGGGACTGGATAATACCGGAAAACCGCGCGTCATGGCCGACGAGGTCGCTGGCCACGCCCAGACAGCCGGGCAGGGAAAGCACGCCCCGCTCCTGCGGGCTGAGGCTGCGCGCGCGCACGGCAGTGATGGGCAGGAAAGTGGTGCGGCCAAAGCGTTTTTCGCGCAGGTGGTTGATCAGCTGCTGCGCGGTCTCCTCGTCCGCTGTCACGATATGCTGCAAAGCGCTGCCCAGCAGCATCTCCACCGCGGTCTCCAGCTCCTCCGGCACGCTGATGAGGTGTGCCACCGCGCCGTACACCGCCGGGTTGTCCTGCCCATACAGCAGCGCCTGCCTGGCGGGCTGGAAAAAGCCCTCGTGTGAGCGGGCCACCTCTTCCATGGTGGTCAGCCGCGCCTTGTCCCGCTGCAGGGCAAGGCGTTTCTCCTGCAAAGCCTCTGTGTGTTTGTTGAAGCTGGACCGCAGATCGGTCAGGAGGCTGTCCATGCCACGCAAATCATCCTGCAGGGCTGCCACCTGGGCGCGGGTATCCGCCAGGCGCTGCTGTGCCTGCTCCTCCTCAAGCCTGGCCTGGGTGAGCGCGTGCTGCAGCTCGCTTTCCCGGCTTGCCACCTCCTCCTGGCGGCTGATGGCCTGGCTGAGCATGGCCTGCTGGCGGGCATGGCGCTCCCGGGCGTCCGCGCGGCTGTTGGCGGCCTGCAGGATGCGGCTGCGGTGGGCTTCCAGCGCTTCCTCATGCCTGGTTTGTTCGGCCTGGGCCTGGTCAGACTGGCGCTGTAGCCCCAGCAGGGTTTTGTCCATATCACTGAGGTTGCTGGCAAATTGCAGCGCGTCGTCCGCTGAGCCGTCCAGCAAGCCCTGCAGCTGGCTGATTTCCGCTGCCAGGGTGGTGAGGGTGTCCTCGTTGCGCCTGGTTTCCTCCTGGGCGCTGTGCAGCGCCTGGGCGGCGCGCTCTGCCTGCACGGCCTGCTCACGCAGGCGATTTTCCGCCTGCTGCAAGGCCAGGTTCACGCGGTCGCCCTCTTCCTCCGCCTGGGCCTGGGCCTGGTCCACCTGCTGGCGCTGCAGCTGGCAGGACCGCAGCTGCTCCTCATGCCCGGCGATCAACTCGCGGATGCCCTGCTGGGTGTCCTGCAGGGCAGCGATGCGCTTTTCCAGGCGATGATGCCGGCTGATGAAAATGTTGGCGTCCAGCGCCTTGAGGCGGGCGGACAGGTCCAGGTACTGCCGGGCTGCCTCGCTTTGCTCGCGCAGCGGTTCCAGGCGGCTGCCCAGCTCCTCCAGCAGGTCACCCACACGCAGCAGATGCTCCAGGGTGCGGTCCAGCTTGCGCCCGGCTTCCTCCTTGCGAGAGCGATAGGCCATAATCCCCGCCGCTTCCTCAAATGCGGCGCGGCGCTCCTCCCCGCGCCCGGAGAGGATGACATCAATGTGCCCCTGTCCAATGATGGAGTAGCCCTCGCGCCCGATGCCCGTGTCGTGGAAGAGAGCCACGATGTCCTTGAGGCGGCAGGTTTTCTTGTTGAGGTAGTATTCGCCCTCGCCGCTGCGGTAGGCCCGCCTGGTCACCATGACCTCGCTGTGGGGGCTTTTCAGCTTGCCGTCGGCATTGTCAAAGATCAGGGAGACCTCGCAATAGGGCATGGCGCGGCGTTTCTGGGTGCCGGAGAAAATCACGTCCTCCATGCGCGCGCCGCGCAGCGCCTTGGCGCTTTGCTCACCCAGCACCCAGCGCACGGCATCGGCGATGTTGCTTTTGCCTGCCCCGTTGGGGCCTACAATCCCGGTGATGCCCTCATCAAAGCGGATGTCTGTGCGCAGCGGGAAGGATTTGAAGCCAAAGATTTCAAGCCGTGTCAGTTTCATGGCTGCTCCCCCCGGTCCCTGAGCACCCGCAGCGCCACGCCGGCGGCCTGTTGCTGGGCCAGGCGCTTGGTGCGCCCGCTGGATTTCGCCAGCTGTTCATCCCCCAAATACACCCCCACGGTGAACACGCGCTGGTGGGGCGGGCCTTCGGCCTTCAGGTCCTCATAGCGCGGCTCGCCCAGCCCCCGTGCCTGGTACCAGGCCTGCAGCGCGCCCTTGCTGTCCAGCGCCGCGTCCGCCTGGGCGATGTGGGGCGCCCACAGCCGCAGCACCAGTGCCTGGGCCGCCTCCAGGCCGCCATCCAGGTAGACCGCCGCGATGAGGGCCTCCATGGCATCGGCCAGCACGGAAGGCTGGCTGGCGCCGCCTTCCCGGCGGAAGGCTGCGCCCAGGATGAGGCTGTCGCCAAGGTGAATGCCCCGCGCGATGTCAGCCAGTGTCTCCTCGTTGACCAGCTTTTGGCGGGCAAAGGTCAGCTTGCCCTCCCCGCCCCGGCGCTGGTCAAACAGCGCGCGGCTGATGACCAGCTCCAGCACGGCGTCACCCAGAAATTCCAGGCGTTGGTTGTTGTGGCGGGCGCTGGCGGTGGGGTGTGTGAGGGCAACCCGAAGCAAGCCCAGGTCCCGGAACTGGTAAGCCAGGCTTTCAGTCAGACGGGCAGCCCCAGGCACCTCATGAAAAAGGGCTGCCGCCCCTGTGTGCGGCAGCCTGCGCATCCTTGCGCTCACCCCTGGCGGGACTGGATGTAGTCCACCACGTCGCCCACGGTTTTCATCGTGGTGATGGCGCTGTCCTCTACCTGCATGTTGAACTGGTCCTCCAGGTCCATGATGAGCACCATCACGTTGGCGCTGTCAGCGCCCAGGTCTTCAACCAGGCGGGACTCGCGGGTGACCGTTTCAGGGGCGACCTTCAGTTGCTTGGCGATGAGGCTGGAGACGTTTTCAAATACCATGTTCTGTCCTCCCTTAGTGTGACCTGGCGGTAATTTTGTGCTGGATGGCCTCGGCCACGCCGGCGCGCGCCATGAGGGCAGCCTGACGGATGGCGCCGCGGATGGCCCTGGCATTGCTGGAGCCATGGGCTTTCACGACCGCCCCCTGCACGCCCAGCAGCGGCGCGCCACCGACTTCTGTATAATCCATCTGTTGGCGCACGCGCTTGAACGCGGGTTTGGCCAGCAGCGCGCCCAGCTTGCTGCGGGTATCCGCCATCAGCTCACGCTTGATGATGCCCATCAGGGTGGCCGCAACCCCTTCAGTGTACTTGAGAATGATGTTGCCGTCAAACCCGTCACAGACGATGACATCCGCCTGGTTGGCGGGAATTTCCCGCGCTTCCACGTTGCCCACGAAGTTGATGTCTTCCTGTTTGAGCAGCTGGTGCGCGGCGATGTATAGCTGGTTGCCCTTTTCCTCTTCCGCGCCGATGTTGGCCAGGCCAATCCTGGGCATGTCCTGCTTCATCACCTGGCGCATAAAGGCATCGCCCATCAGGCCAAACTGCGCCAGGTACTCTGGTTTGCAGTCCACGTTGGCGCCGCAGTCAATCAACAGGAACTGACCTTCCGCCCCGGGCATGAGCGGCGCGAGGGCCGGGCGCTCAATGCCCGGCACACGGCCCAGGCGCAGCATGCCGCCAACCAGCACCGCGCCGGTGGAGCCCGCGGACACAAAGCCATCGGCCTCCCCCTCGCGCACCATGAGCAGGCCTCGCACCACCGCACTGTCCTTCTTCTGCCGGATGGCCATGGCGGCGGACTCGGAATTGCTGATGACCTCCGGGGCATTGAGCAGGCTGATGCGTCCGCGCACGTCATCGGCATCCTTCAGCAATGGCTCTATGACCTGAGGCACCCCGGCCAGCACGATGGACATGTCCCTGTCCTCACGCAGGGCCAGGACAGCCCCCTCAACCGGCGCTTGGGGCGCGTGATCGCCGCCCATCGCGTCCAGAACCAGTTTGATCATCCCAATCCTCCCTTGCCAGACACCTGCCGTATCTTACCATAAACCAGCCTTGGGCAACAAGAACGTTTCTGCCGGGGCGGGATGCCCCCCGCGCCACATCCTGCCCCGGACCGGCTTGCTTGAAAAACCACCCCGCTTTATTGTATAATAAGCAATCAAGTAGCGGAGCGCCCCTCCGCCAAGCAAAAGGAGGCCAGCCAATGAAGCTGATTATCGCCATTGTGCAGGACGAAGACGCGGCGCACCTTGTAAGCGAATTGATGGAAGAAGGCTTTGGTGTGACCAAGCTTGCCACCACGGGCGGTTTTCTGCGCGCCGGCAACACCACCCTGTTGGTGGGCGTTGAGGACGGCCGCTATGACGCCTGCATGAGCCTGATAGAAAAAGTGTGCAAGAGCCGCAAACAGATCGCCACCTCCCCTGTCACCATGGGCGGCGCGACCGGCATGTATGCCCCTTACCCCATTGAGGTCACGGTGGGCGGTGCCACGGTCTTTGTGCTCAGCGTTGACCAGTTCCTCAAGATCTAAGCCCACAGGTTGTACATGGTGGAAGGCCAGCTGATCAAGTCGCAGGCCGCGGTGTTTGAAGCGCTTTTTCAGCCTCTCGCGCCGCTGATGGAACAATACAGGCTGCATACGGCCCCCCATGCCCTGATGATCTCAGGGCCCTTTGGTGTGGGCAAGGCCACCCTGGCCGCCCTGCTGGCGCAGACTTTGTTGTGCACAGGCAGCGCCAAACCCTGTGAAACCTGTTCGGGCTGCCGCCAGGCGCGCAGGGGCAGCCACGCCAACCTCCTGCAGGTGGGTGCCCTGCCCCGCCAGCGCAGCGTGAAAGTGGACCAGGCCAGGGCGCTGCTGGCCAACCTGGCGACCCATCCCTTCTCCCCCGGGCCGCGGGTGGTCATGCTGGAGAAGGTGGACACCTTCACCCCCCAGGCGCAAAACGCGCTGCTCAAAGCCATCGAGGAGCCTGACAGCGCCACCAGCTTCCTGCTGACCTGCCAGAACGAGCATGCGGTGCTGCCCACCATCCGCTCCCGCTGCCGCCTGGTGCGCCTGCCCGCCTGGCCAGTTCCCCTGGTGCATCAGGCCTTGCTGATGCAAGGGCTGCCAGAGGAGGAGGCAGGCGCGCTCTCCCAAAGGGCCATGGGCAGCCCGGGCAAGGCGCTGGCGGCCCGGGCGGACAGCGGCTACCAGGCCATGAAGGACACCCTGGACCAGCTGCTGACCATCAATCGCGACCTGTCGCGCTTTCCCGCCCTGTCCAACCAGTTGCGCGACCTGCGTGAACGCAGCGACCAGGCGCTGGACTACCTGGAGGACGCAGCCCTGGGCTTGACCGGCCAGGGCTGCCAGCAAGCCATGCTTGCTCGGATTGTTTTGGAGGGCGTGCAAAATGCCCGTATGCAGCAGGCCAGCAACCTGTCATGGCAGGCCATCGCCGACCAGCTGCTGATGAATATATTGGAGGTACAAGACCATGCCTGACGTAATCGCTGTGCGCTACCGCAACGCGGGGCGCAGACAATATGTGCTGCCCGGACAGGGTGACTACCAGGTGGGGGACGCCGTCATCGTGCCCACCAGCCAGGGGCTGGCCTACGCCACTGTGTGCCAGGCTGTGACTGACATCCCTGAGGACAAGCTGCCCAAGCAGCTTTATGAGGTGACCCGCGCCGCGACGGAGAGCGACCACCGCCAATTGGAGCAAAACCAGGAGAAGGCGGCCCAGGCCTTTCGCATCTGCAAGGAACGCATCGCCGCGCACAAGCTGGACATGAAGCTGGTGTCGGTTGAGTATACCTTTGATAACTCCAAACTGATCGCCAGCTTCACCTCAGGCGGCCGGGTCGATTTCCGCGCGCTGGTGAAGGACCTGGCCGGCATCTTCCGCACCCGCATTGAGCTGCGGCAAATCGGCGTGCGGGACGAGGCCAAGATGATTACCGGTGTGGGTTCCTGCGGGAGAGGGCTGTGCTGCTCCACCTTTTTATATGAGTTCAACCCTGTGTCCATCCGCATGGCCAAGGAGCAGAGCCTGTCGCTGAACCCCACCAAGATTTCCGGCGTGTGCGGGCGGCTGCTGTGCTGCCTGAAATACGAGCAGGAGCAATACGAAAAATCCCGCAAGCGCTTGCCGCGCCTGGGCAAGGAGGTCATCACGCCTGAGGGCAAAGGCACCGTCACCCAGGTCAACGCGCTGCTGGAGCAGGTGTCCGTGCGCATCACCAAGGGCGACACCTCTGACATCCATGTGTTTGCCGCCGACCAGGTGGAACGGGTCAACCCGCCCCAGCCCCGGCAGGAGGGCAAGGCCAGGTCCCGGCCTCAGGCGGAGCCGGAGCCTGAACAGGTCAATGAAAGCGATGAGGAGTTCCTGGGCACGCCCTACAACATCCTGGAAAACGGCGGCCCTGAGGACGACTGAAGCCCTCCCAACCACATGACCGACAGCAAGGAGTTGTACATGCAGGACAAGACACGCGCGGACATCCCCGCCCGGTGGCGCTGGAACCTGGGCCACATCTTCAAGAACAAGCAAGCCCTGAAGCAAGCTGAGCAGCAGATAGAAACCCTGCTGTCAGACCTTGGCGCCCTGCAGGGCAAGGTGGCGGAAGACCCGGTCAAGGCAGTGGCGACCAGCTTTGACCTCAACCGCTTGCTGGGCAGCTATTTGGTATATTCCCGCATGCAGCTGGACCAGGACGGCGCCAACAACGCCTACAAAGCCCAGATGGCCAAGGCCGAAGCCCTGATGACCCGGGCGCACGCGGCAGGCGCTTTTCTTGAGCCGGAGCTGCTGGAACTGCCGGAGGAACGCCTGGCGCAGCTGCGCGATGACCCGAACCACCCGCAATACGCGGTTTTCTTCAAGGACCTGATCCGTAGCCGCCCCCACATCCTGCCCAAGGAGCAGGAGGAGCTGCTGGCCCAGTCGGGCGAGGTGTTTGCCACCGCATCCCGCACCTTCAGCGTCTTCAACAATGTGGAGCTGCCACTGCCGGACACACTGAATGAGGATGGCAGCAGCAGCCGGTTGACCCACGCCACCTATGGGGAGAAGTTGCGCAGCCACAACCGCCAGGTGCGCAAGGAAGCCTTTGAGGGCATGCACAAGACCTTTGGCGATTTTTCGGGCACTGTGTCCACCCTCTATATTTCCAGCCTGAAACATGACGCGCTCATGGCCAGGTTGCGCCACCATCCCTCCGCGCGGGCGGCCTCACTGGACGCCAACGAAATCCCCTTGTCAGTGTATGACGGGCTGATCAGGGAGGCGCATTGCGCCTTTCCGGTGCTGGACCGCTACCTGAAGCTGCGCAAACAGGCGCTGGGGTTGGATGAGCTGCATCTGTATGACCTGTATGTGCCCATCGCGGCGGACTTCAAGATGGAGCTGCCCTACCCTGAGGCCATGAAGCTGGTCAAGAAAGGCCTGAAACCGCTGGGCCCGGAATACGCGCAGTTGCTGGACCGCGCCTACCGGGACAACTGGATTGACGTCTATGAGACAAAGGGCAAGCGCTCCGGGGCCTATTCCTGGGGTACCTATGACAGCCACCCCTATGTGCTGCTCAACCACACCCCCAACATTGACAGTGCCATGACCCTGGCGCACGAGCTGGGGCACGCGCTGCACTCCTGGCACAGCAACCAGGCCCAGCCCTACGAGCTGGCCGGTTACTCCCTGTTCGCGGCCGAGGTGGCCTCCACCTGCAACGAGGTGCTGGTGTCCCGTGCCCTGCAGGAGCAACACAGGGACAACAAGCACGCGCTGCTCTTCTTCCTGACGGATCTGGCCGAAGGGTTCCGCACCACCTTCTTCCGCCAGACCATGTTCGCCGAGTTTGAGCACGAGGCCCACAAGCTGGTGGAAGCTGGCCAGGCACTGACCGACCGCACCCTGTCTGACCTCTATGAGAAGCTGAACACGCAGTACTATGGCCGGGTCTGCGTGATCGACCCGCAGATTCGCCACGAATGGCTGCGCATCCCCCATTTCTACCGCGCCTTCTATGTGTATCAGTACGCGACCGGCTTCTCCGCCGCCGTGTACCTGGCCGACCGCATCCTGCATGGCGGCCCCGGGGCGAGGGAGAAATACTTCACCTTCCTCAAGGCGGGCGGCAGCCTGCCCCCCATTGAGGCGCTGGCCGCCGCGGGCGCTGACATGACCCGGCCCGGCGTCATCCGCGGCGCGATGAAGGTGTTTGAGGACATCATCACCCAGATGGAGCAGCTCATCGGTTCCTGAATCAGGTCAAAAATTTGGCGGCACCCCGGAAGTTGTCAGGGTGCCGCTTTTTCATTTAGATACACAGCAGGGCCAATTACTGGTTGTCCTTGATGTACTGGAAGATCTTGCCGGCTAGGGGCGCGGCATGGCGGCTGCCCTCCCCCGCGTCCATCACCACCACGCAGAGGGCATAGGGCAGGGTGGGCTCATCCAGAAAGCCGATGAACCAGGCATTGGTCAGTTCCTGGCGATCCACCTGGGCGGAGCCTGTTTTGCCTGCCACCTGCAGGCCCGCTACCCTGGCGCGCGTGGCCGTGCCACCGGCAACGGCCTGGCGCATGGCCTGGGCAATGATCTTTGCCTCGCTTCTGTTCAGCGGCGTGCGGTAAACCGTGGGGACCATCTGGGACTTGCCCACCTTCCTGCTGTCCACCGCCTGCAGCAGCAGCTTGGGCTCCATCATCACGCCGTCATTGGCGATGGCGGCAGCCGCCATGCACATCTGCAGCGGGGTGATGTGCAGCGCGCTTTGGCCGGGGCCCGTCCATGCCAGCTCCTTGGGGACGCGGTTGCTTGTGGGGTAGGAGGAGTCCTCCACCACCAGGTCGGAGAACAACACATGGTCATCCAGGCCAAATGCGCGCGCGGTCTGGCGCAGCTGCTCATCAGTCAACTCCAGGGCCAGCTGGGCAAAGGTGATGTTGCAGGAGATGGACAGCGCGCGCTCCAGGCTGATTTGGCCGTGGCGGGCGTTGAGGGCGTCGGTGATCACGATGTCGCCCACCGGCAGCTCGCCCTCACAGGTGAAGGTGCGGCTCCTCACATCCGGGATGTGCTGCAGGGCCGCCGCCATGGTGATCACCTTGAAGGTGGAACCCGGCGCGCTGCGCCACTGGGTGGCGTTGTTGATGTATGGCTTTTGGGGGTCGCCCAGCACCCCCTGGGCCCGCAGGGGGTCAAAATTGGGGAAGCTGGCCAGGGTCAGCAGCTCTCCGGTGCGGTAGTTCATCACCACCACAGCGCCCGCCTTGCCTGCGGGGAACTGCTCCGCCACCAGGCGGGACAGGCCGGAGGACAGGCTCAGCCGCAGGTCATAGCCCTGCCGCATCTGGCCGGTGAAGGCGGCGGTAAGGCGGCTGAGATAGCTGGCGTCATAGGCGTAGAGCAGGTAGGACAGGAACACCTCCACCCCGTTCTTGACCGTGCCGTCCTTCATGCCCAGGGCATGCACCAGCCCCCGGCGGGTGAGCTCATCCTGGTGGTAGAGGCGGTCCCCCGCGGTGTTGCTGCCCGCCAGCTGGATGCCGTTGCGGTCGTAGATGCGCCCGGGGATGACATCCGCGCGCACCTTGCGCAGGGAGGTGTTGATGGAAGAGGAAAACCAGCGGTTGCCGGACAAGCCCAGGCTGTAAGCGCCATAGACAATCAGCGTGACCAGCATGAGGCTGAGCGCCAGCGCCACAAGGCGCAGCTTGCCTTTGATGAGCTTCATCCGTCCTCCTCGCCCATGAGGGCCATCAGCTGATCCTCTTCCAGGCCGTGCTCGTTGGCGTTGGCCACGCCCTGCAGCAGGCCCATGATGCACAGGCTGCTGACCAGGGAGGTGCCCCCATAGCTCATGAAGGGCAGGGTGACACCGGTGAGCGGTATCAGGTTGATGTTGCCGCCGATGATGACAAAGGTCTGCAGCGCGATGAAACAGCTGCAGCCCAGCGCCAGCAGGGTGTGAAAGCGGGTGCGCGCGCGGCGGGCCACCCCCACGCCGCGCAGGAAGATCAACAAATAGATGAGGATGACCAGGATGCCAAAGACCAGGCCAAACTCATGAAAGACTGCGGCGAAGATGAAATCGGTCTCCACCTCCGGGATGGTCCGGGCGTTGCCCAGCCCCAGCCCGGTGCCCCAGGGGCCGGCGTTCACCATGGCCACCAGGGACTGCACCACCTGCCAGGCAATGCCGTAGGGATCCTGCCAGGGGTTTTGCCAGATGCTCACCCGGTTTTGCACATAGGTGTTCATCTGGTAGCCCAGCACCGCACCCGCACCGGCGCCCAGGGTGCCCAGGGCCAGGAAGGTCAGGCTGCCAGTGGACACATAGACCAGTACCAGGCTGATGGCGTAGTACAGCAGCGCCGTGCCCAGGTCGCGCTGCAAAAAGAGCAGGCCCAGGCAGACACCCGCGAACGCCAGCGCCAGCAGCACCATCCTGCGCGAGAGCAGGAAGGCCATCACCAGCACCATGGCCACCTTGACAATCTCGCTGGGCTGAAAGCTGACCCCCAGCAGGCTTACCCAGGCCTTGGCGCCGTTTTTGACCGTGCCGAACATCAGCGGCAACGCCATCAACACCAGGGCAGCCAGCGCGATGAGGGGAAGCGTCCATCTGAAGCGCTGCCAGAAGCGCACCAGCAGCATGCAGCCCACCATCCCCAACAGGCCCACCGCGTAGTTGAAGGTCTGGCCCAGCCCGCGGGCAGGGTTTAAACGGTACAGCGCCAGGATGCCCAGCGCGCAGAGGAAGTTCACCAGGCACAGCAGCACACGGTCCGCGCTGAGCAGGCGGAGCAGGGCCGCGGTGACCAAATAAAAGGCCAGGGGCACCAGCACGGCCAGCATAAAGGCGCGGTAATCCGGCGTCTGCAGGCCCAGCAGCAGGAAGCCCAGGAAGAAGAACAGCATGCCCGGCAGGGTCAGCCGGCGGCTGTCCCCCTGAACGCGGGTTCTCATACCTCCTCCTCCCGCCTCGCGCGGCGGCGGCTCTTTGGTGTCGCGCTGTCCGGCGGGCTGAGCAGCTCCGGGGGCAGGGGGGCATGCTGCCAGGTCATCTCCAGCATGGGATCCGGTGGGATTGCGGGCGGCAGGCCAGCGCCCGGGTCCATCAGCTGCGACAGGGCATCATCCGCAAGGTCGTACAGCCCCTCTTCCGTGGGCAGCTGGTGGACCAACTGGCGCTGGGGCAGGTCCAGCCCGGCAAAGAGGCGGAAGCGCAGCCGGGTGCCCCGGATGTCCAGGATGGTGCCATGCAGGGCATAGGCATCCGCGCGGTTGAGCGGCACCTCATCCAGCAGCGCCTGGTGGCGCCGCCTCAGGGGGATGAGCTTCAGGCCCAGGCCGGGGCGGAAGGCAAACTCCATCTCACGCCGGTGCAACTTGCCAATCCGGATGTCACAGCTGCGTCCCGAGCCTATCAGCCCTTCCCTGGGCAGCGGCTGCCCGCGGCCGTTGGACAAATCCACCACCTCGCCTACCAGGCCGGCGTCGGGCAATTGGCGCAACGCCTGCTGGTAGGAGCGTTTGTCGGCCCACATGGTCAGGACAACGCGCAGCAGCATCAGGGCGGCCAACAGCACAAACACATAGCGCAGCCCCAGCGCCAGCAGCTCGTAGACGGTGTCCCCCATGTGGCCTCCCCTTTCCTGTCAGGGTATTATAGCATACGAAACAGGCGCAGGCGCGGTTTTTTAGCATGGACAACCCCTTATCGCTTGATCAAATTGTCCATATGCGCCGTGCCCGCGCCAGGGTTTGTCTATGTACGCTCGCCAAAAATGTCCCGGCCTACCCGCACCAGGGTAGCGCCTTCCAGGATGGCGGCTTCAAAGCTGTCCGACATGCCCATGGACAGGGTGTCCAGCTGGAGGCCCTGCAGTTGCCAGCCACGCGCCTGTTCCATCAGCGCCCGCAAACGGGCGAAGTAGGGGCGCGCCTGCTCCCCGGTGGGGGTGGGCGGCGGGATGGCCATCAGCCCGCGCACCACCACCTGGGGCAGCTGGGCAGCCGCCTCCAGCACCGGGCGCAGCTCCGCTTCCGCAATGCCGGCCTTGCTGTCCTCCTGGCCCAGGTTGATCTGAATCAGCACCGGTTGGCTGATGCGCTGTTTTGCGGCCTCTTTCGCGATAGCGTTCAGCAGGCGCAGGCTGCCCACACTGTGAATCATGGCTGCCTGGCCCACCACCTGGCGCACCTTGTTGGTTTGCAGCTGGCCAATGAAGTGGCAGGGCTTGTCCAGGTACGCGCCGTCCCTAAAATGCGCGCGCATTTCCTGCATGCGGTTCTCGCCAAACAGGTCAATCATCGTTTGTGCCGCCTGGCGCACCTGCTGGCTGCTTCTGGCCTTGCTGGCGGCACACAGCAGGATGTCCTCAGGCTGCCTGTGGGCGCGCAGCGCGGCCAGTGCCATGCGTTCCCGCACGCGCTGAACGTTGTCTGTTACCTGTTGCAGCGTCAGGTCAACCATCAAAGCGCCAGATAGGCTGCCCGCGGGCCGCCGATGTATTTGGGCCGGGTGCGGGCGCACAGAATCTGCGCCTGCCCGATCCTGCTGATGGTCAGCCGCACAGGCACAGCCACCCATTTCAGGTGCATGCCAATCAGCGTGCCGCCAATGTCAAGCCCGGCATCCGCCTGCACGCGCTCCACCAGCGCCGGGTCCTTCATCCGCTCATAGACGGCAACCGGGAAGGACCCGCCGGCGTCTGGCCTGGGCACCGCGTTGACGATTTCCAGCCCCAGCTCCTTTGCCACCACGCGCTCTACCACCAGGGCACGGTTCAGGTGTTCGCAGCACTGGGCCGCCAGATGAATGCCCCGCTCCAGCAAAATGGGCGCGATGCCCTGAAAGGCTGCCTGGGCGGCCTCGCGGCTGCTGCCCTTGCCAATGCGCTCCCCCACCATTTCACTGGAGGAGCAGCCGATCACCAGCAGCGCGCCTGGTTGCAGCTGGGCACTGTCCAGCAGTTCCCCTACCGCCTTAGCAGCCTGGGCGGTTATCTGTTCAAACAAGTTGTTGCACCCCTTCCATGTTCTGTTCCCACTCATCCTATCACAGTTCGCGGCAGGAGGCAGCACAATGAAAAACCCCGGAAGCTTTTCCGGGGCTCCTGCCTCATGTGGAGGCGCCACCCAGATTCGAACTGGGGAATAAAGGTTTTGCAGACCTTCGCCTTACCACTTGGCTATGGCGCCGTTTGCCCGGTTAGCAAGCGCAACCTGGGCTGGAAGCCTGCGCTGTGGCGCTTGCGCACAGTTCCCGGAGGTCCGGGCACAATGCAGGTTCCATGGTGTGGAGCGGTAGACGAGACTCGGACTCGCGACCTCAACCTTGGCAAGGTTGCGCTCTACCAACTGAGCTACTACCGCGCGCTGTGGTGCCTTGGGCCGGAATCGAACCAGCGACACGCAGATTTTCAGTCTGCTGCTCTACCGACTGAGCTACCAAGGCAGGTGGCGACCCGGAAGGGGCTCGAACCCTCGACCTCCAGCGTGACAGGCTGGCATTCTAACCAACTGAACTACCGGGCCACTTGTGGTGGGAACAACAGGGCTCGAACCTGTGACCCTCTGCTTGTAAGGCAGATGCTCTCCCAGCTGAGCTATGTTCCCCTGCGTTCCCTTGAGACGCTTGACCATCTTAGCCTGCCCCCCAAGCTTTGTCAAGCCTGCAGGCAGATTTTTGGAAATCCCGTCTAGATTGCAACTTTAATTGCCGCACCCCCTGTAGCCCTGTTCACTCAAGCTGCCTGGTAAGCCTGCTTGGCCGTCCTGTAGCCAAGCAGGCGGCGCGGGTAGTTGTTCATCCAATGCTCGATTC
>JAAYEI010000067.1 GCA_012728815.1 Clostridiales bacterium | reverse complement strand
TCCACATATTGAATGGTGATGTCCACGGGCTGTACCGGGGGCTCGGTGACCACCACGGGGGCCTCATACATGAAGGTGACCAGGGGCAGGTCCGCGCCCTGGGCGGTGACGTTCACGGTGTACTCAGCCTGGCCCGTCAGGATGTAGCCCTCAGGCACCTGGCTATTATCCGGCCGCACGGTGTTGGCGCCGGGCTGCAGGGTGCGGATTTCGGTGGCGAAGGGCTCAAAGTCCGTGTCCACATACTGGATGGTGATGTCCACGGGCTGCACCGGCTCCACCGGGGGCTCTGTCTCCTCCGGGGGCAGCGGCTCCAGGGCGCTCAGGCTCAGGAACAGGCGGTAGGTGGCCAGGCTGTTGCCCTCTGCGTCCAGCCCGTAAAACTCGTAGTAGGGGCCATCCAGCGCGCCCTCGCCGTCAAACATGTAGTAATTGGCCGCCGCGACCCCCTGGGGGATGGAGAAGCCGCCCGGGTACAGGCCCAGGGGGTCATCCAGGGTCAGGCTGGCGCTCGGGTCCGCCTGGGCCTCCGCGCTTACGGCCAGCCAGTAGGCGTCCTCATAGCCCGGGTAGGGGATGGGCTCAGCCAGGATCATGCCATGGCTGCCGTCCGCCTGGCTGTATTCCAGCGCCAGGTTGATGGGCTGGGGGGCCATGGCAGCCGTAGCCGAAAAGCCCCACAGCAGCAGAAGCGCCAGCGCGAGCAGTGCCGGCAGGGGGCGGAAATGTCTCTTGGTCATGGGCTGCCTCCTCGTGAATCCAACGTTGTTACAATTTTATTACAAAACCATTGCCCTGTCAATCGCGTCACCCGGTGTGTCCGCGCCCATACAACGCGCGCCAAAGGCCCTTTCTTCCCTTGCGGTGCCTGTTATGGTATACTGCGGCCGGGTCAGGAACTGGCCCAAGCAAAGCGGTCACCCGTTCACAAAGGAGTTTATTGCATTGAGTACATCCCGCTTCGCGGTTTTTGTCGACCTGGAGAATTCCGGGGGCAAGGCGGAAACCCTCAAGAACATCCTGGAGAAGGTCAAAATCCGCGGCGACATCCTGATGGGCAAGGTATACGGCTACACCGAGAAATTCGGCGGGCTCAAGGAATTGCTGCTGTCCAACACCTTCACCGTGGTTCCCTCCCTGCGCTACGGGGTGGCGCAGAAAAACAACGCCGACATCCTGCTGGTGCTGGA
Organism: Clostridiales bacterium; assembly: GCA_012728815.1. Taxonomy (GTDB): domain Bacteria; phylum Bacillota; class Clostridia; order Christensenellales; family Aristaeellaceae; genus UBA6115. The sequence continues at coordinate 18,056 of JAAYEI010000067.1, read as the reverse complement.
CGCCATGGAGGTGGCCTACACCAACCCGCTGATCGACAGCTTCTGCATCGTCTCCGGCGACAGCGACTACACCCCGCTGGTGGGCAAGCTCAAGTCCATGGGCAAGTTCGTGCTGGGCATCTCGCGCTCTGAGGTGGCCAGCACCATTTTTATCAACGCCTGCAACGAGTTCCAGTTCCTGGAGTCGGTCTCCGTGCGCCGCGCGCCCAAGAAGACCAAGAAGGCCGACAACGGCTCGGGGGATGATGCCGAGCTGCTCAAGCTGGTGGAGAGCATTTTGGATGACCACAACGAGGACGAGGTTTTCGCCAGCGAGCTCAAGGGCATCCTGCTGCGCCTGCGCCCGGATTTCAACGAGCGCAACTACGGCGCCAGCACCTTCTCCAAGGTGCTCACCAAGCTGTCCAACCAGTATGGCACCATCCGGGTGCGTTCAGACAACTACAACGTGATGGTGTCCCTGGCGCCGGAAGAGGGCAGCGTGGACAGCAAGGACCCCGCCAAGGAACTCACCCTGGACAACTGGGTGGACGCCTTCCGCGAGCAGCTCAAGCACTACAAGGAGGATGGGTTTGAGCGCATCAACCCCAGCATCCTCAAGGCCGACATCCAGAGCCTCTACCCGGACTTCCAGGAGAAGGCGGTGGGCTTCAAGCGCTTCTCGGACCTGCTCAAGGCGCTGGAGAAGGAAAAGGTGCTGGTGCTGGAGATGGACCAGCAGCGCAACATGCTCATCAAGATGCTCTAAGGCGGACAGCCAGCAAGGAAGGTTGGGATGAAGCCGGTCTTTTCGCTCATCGTGCCCTGCTACAATGAGGAGGACTGCATCCGGGAAACCCACCGGCGCCTGAGCGCCGTGATGCGGGACCTGGCGCAGCCCTATGAGGTGCTCTACATCAACGATGGCAGCCGCGACGCCACCGCCGGCCTGCTCAACGACCTGGCCCGGGAGGACAAGGCGGTGCGCGTGCTCCATTTCGCGCGCAACGCCGGGCACCAGGTGGCGGTGTCCGCGGGCATTGACCATGCCCAGGGGCAGGCCCTGGTCATCATCGATGCCGATTTGCAGGACCCGCCGGAGGTCATCCCCCGGATGGTGGAGCGCTGGCGGGCCGGGGCAAAGGTTGTCTATGGCCAGCGCCGCGCCCGCCGCGGCGAGAGCCGCTTCAAGCTGCTCACCGCCCGCTGGTACTACCGCCTGCTCAACAGCCTGGCCGGCGGCGCCTTCCCGCGGGACACCGGGGATTTCCGCCTGGTGGACCACCAGGTGGCCGAGGTCATCCGCGCCATGCCCGAGCGCGCCCGCTACCTGCGGGGCATGTTTGCCTGGGCCGGCTTTGAGCAGGAGGCCCTGCTGTATGACCGGGATGCCCGCTTTGCCGGCCAGACCCACTACTCCCTGCGCAAGATGCTGCGCCTGGCTGCCCACGGGGTGCTGAGCTTCTCGGAGAAGCCGCTGCTGTGGCCGCTGTGGGCCGGGCTGGTTTGGCTGGCCGTTGCCCTGGTCCTGGCGCTTAAGGCGGTGGTGTTTTTCTTCCTGGGCCGCGGCAACCCCGGGCTGCTTCTCCCCTTCCTGCTGTGCCTGGGGGTGGGCATGGTGCTCAGCTCCCTGGGCATCCTGGGCGCCTACCTGGCCCGGGTCTATGACGAGGTCAAGGGGCGCCCGCTCTACATCGTGGCGGACGCCCGCGGCTTTGACCCCCAGCCCCCGCCGCTTCACCAGGCCCGGCGCCGGGCCTGAGACTGACTGCTATCCGGAGGACAAGGCATGACACACCCACGCAAACTGAGCCCCGCCCAGGCGGTCTATGTGGCCATGCGCATGGAGCAGCGCGCCGTGCAGCTCTATGAGCGGGCGCTGCTGGTCTTTGCCCAGGGGCGCATGAAGGCGGTGCTGGAGGACCTGCTGCGGGAGGAGCGCGCCCACCTGCAGGGCTTTGAGCGCCTGGCCCGGCTGGAGGGCGAGGTCAGCGCGCAGGACGCGCTGCTGCTGGACGGGGAAGCTGCCCAGGTGCTGTTTTCCGGCGGCCTGACCGGCGCCACCCGGGAGGGGGCCTTTGACTCCCCCCTCTCCCTGCTCAGGTACGCGGCGGATGAGGAGGAGCGGGCGGCCCAGCGCTACACCGCCTTCGCGCAGGACGCGTCGGGCGACACGCGGGAAACCTTTTTGCTCATCGCCCGGCAGGAGCGCCGGCACCTGGAGCGGCTGCTGGGGCAGATTTACCTGCTGACGGAGGAGCGGGATGGCTGACCCCCAGGTGTTGCTCTCCCTGCGGGGGCTGAAGAAAACCTTTGATACCCAGGAGGCCCTGGCCGGGCTGGACCTGGACGTGTACGCGGGCGAGTTCATCACCCTGCTTGGGCCCTCCGGCTGCGGCAAGACCACCACCCTGCGCATCATCGCGGGGCTGGAGCTGCCTACCCAGGGCAGCGTCTTCCTGGACGGGGAGGACATCACCTACCTGGCGCCGGAGAAGCGCGCGGTGAACACGGTGTTCCAGAACTACGCGCTTTTCCCCCACATGAACGTGTACAAAAACATCGCCTATGGGCTCAGCCTCAAGGGCGTGGGCCGCCAGGAGATCGCCCGCAGGGTGGGGGAGATGCTGGAGCTGGTGCAGCTGTCCGGCTATGAAAAGCGCCTGCCCTCGCAGCTCTCCGGCGGGCAGCGCCAGCGGGTGGCCATCGCCCGCTCCCTCATCCTCTCCCCCCGGGTGCTGCTGCTGGACGAGCCCCTGGGCGCGCTGGATCTGCAGCTGCGCCGCGCCATGCAGCATGAGCTGAAGGACATGCAGCAGCAGCTGGGCATCACCTTCATCTACATCACCCACGACCAGGAGGAGGCGCTCACCATGTCCGACCGCATCGCCCTGATGCGCGAGGGCCGCTTTGTGCAGCTGGACACCCCCCGCGGCCTGTATGAGCAGCCGCGCACCGCCTTTGCCGCCAGCTTCATTGGCGAGACCAACCTGATCAACGCCAGGGCTGAGGCCGTCAAGGAGGACGGCGTGCTGCTGGACATTGCCGGCTTTCACGTGCCCTGCGCGTCGGAGGACTGGCTCACCCCCGGGGAGCCGCTGCTGCTCTCCCTGCGCGCCCAGCGCCTGCACCTGTCCCGGGAGCCGGTCAGCACCCCCTGCCGCCTGAGCGGCACGCTGGTGGAAAGCCACTACGCGGGCGGGGAGCGCGCCAGCCTGGTCCGCCTGGATGACGGGCAGGTGCTCCACACCCGTGCCAGCACCGAGGGCGAGGACCTGCCGGAGATTGGCAGCCAGGTCTACGTGTGGTGGCAGCAGGAATCCGGCGTGCTGGTGCGCGATGACCGGGAGGATGTCCATGCCTAAGCCCAGGATGGATGCCAGGCCCCAGGCTTCCAGGGAAGCCTGGGCCTTTCCCATGCTGCTGTACGCCGCGCTGTTTGTGGGGCTGAGCCTGCTGTACATCCTGGGGCTCAGCTTCATGAGCCGCGGCACGGGCTACACCGCCGGGCTGCCCCTGGGCGGGCACAACTACGCGCGCATCGCCAGCCCCCTCTACCTGCGCTCGCTGCTGCTCTCCCTGCGCCTGGCCTTTTTCACCGCGCTGTTTTGCCTGCTGCTGGGCTACCCCTTTGCCTATTTCATGGCCCGTGCCAGCGCCCGCGCGCGCACCTGGCTGATGCTGCTGCTCATCGTGCCCTTCTGGACCAACGCCCTCATCCGCATCTATGGCTGGAAGATCCTGCTCTCGGCCTCCGGCCCCATCAACCAGGCCCTGCTGACCGCCGGCCTCATTGAGCGCCCGCTGCGGCTGCTGTACACTGATTTTGCTGTTCAGGTGGGCATGGTCTACGCCATGATTCCCTTCATGGTGCTCCCGGTCTATTCAGCCGTGGAGCGCATGGACTGGGCCATGGTGGAGGCATCGCGCGACCTGGGCGCCACCCCGCTGCGCGCCTTCCTCACGGTCACCCTGCCCATGACCCTGCCGGGCATCCTGGCCGGGCTGGTGCTCACCTTCATCCCCTCCATCGGCCTGTTCTTCCTGTCAGACCTGCTGGGTGGCTCCAACACCATGCTCTGGGGCAACATGGTGCACAACGAGCTGCTCAAAAGCCGCGACCTGCCCTTTGCCGCCGCGCTGTCGGTGGTGCTGCTGTCCCTCACGGGGCTGGTCATCCTGCTGTACCGCCGCATGGGCGGCAAGGCGGAGGGCATGGTGTTTTAGGGGGCCAGGCCCCAGGATGTCCCTGCCTGTCCCGTTTTTTTATGAAAGGAGGCGCCATGCGCAAGAAAAACCCGGCCTGGGCCAACGTGTATATGGCGCTGCTGCTGCTGCTGCTGTACCTGCCGGTGCTGGTGGTGGTGCTTTTTTCCTTTAATTCCAACCCGGGGCGTACGGCCAACTTCCTGTTTGAAGGCTTTTCCCTGCAGTGGTATGAGAGCCTGTTTGACCCGGCCACCGGCTACGGGGAGCCGCTGCGCACCTCGCTGATGCTGGCGCTGTGGAGCGTGCTGCTCTCAGCTGCGCTGGGCACCCTGGGGGCCATCGGGCTGACCCGGCGGCCTCTGCGGCGCAGGCTGCTGGCGCGGGCGGGCAGCGCGGCGCTGTCCTTTGGCGAGCAGGTGGCGGTGCTGCCCATCATGGTGCCCGAGCTGGTGCTGGGCATCGCGCTGATGGCGCTGTTCACGCTGATGGGGCTGCCCTTTGGCATGGTCACCCTGGTGCTCTCCCACGTGGTGTTCTGCGTGCCCTATATCTTCATCACGGTCAAGGGCAGGCTGGCCAACCTGGACCCGGCGCTGGAGGAGGCCGCGCGGGACCTGGGCGCCTCGCCCATGCAGGCGCTGTACACCATCACCCTGCCCCTGGCCCTGCCCGCGGTGGTGAGCGGCTGCCTGCTGGCCTTTGCCATGTCCATGGATGATTTTGTGATTTCATTCTTCGTCAACGGCCCCACCACCAACACCCTCCCGCTGAAGATCTACTCCTCGGTCAAGGTGGGGGTGCCCCCGCATGTGAACGCCCTGTGCACGCTGATGCTGGCGGTGGTCTTCCTGGTGGTGGCCATCAGCCAGCTGTATTCCGCGCGGGTGAACAGGCGGCGGCAGGTCCAGGCCAGCGGGGGGGCACGGATTTGAGCGGGGGCAATGTCATCGTGCTGACCGGCGGGGGCACCGCCGGGCATGTCACCCCGCACCTGGCGCTGCTGCCCCGGCTGCTGCAGGATGGCTGGCAGGTGCACTACATCGGCACCGCCCTGGGGATAGAGCGGGACATGATGGCCGGGCGCGCGGGGGTCCGCTACCATGAGGTTTCCTCGGGCAAGCTGCGGCGCTATTTTTCCTGGCGCAACCTGACCGACCCCTTCCGGGTGCTGACCGGTTTTTTCCAGTCGCTGCGCATCCTGGGGCGCGTCAGGCCGGACATCGTGTTCTCAAAGGGCGGCTTTGTGGCGGTGCCCGTGGTGGCGGCCGCCTGGCTAAAGGGCATCCCGGTGCTGGCGCATGAGAGCGACCTGACCCCGGGGCTGGCCAACCGCATCTCCGCGCTGTTTGCCAGGCAGGTGGCCGCCACCTTCCCCGCCTGCGCCAGGGCGCTGGGCAAAAAGGGCGTGCACACCGGCACCCCGATGCGGCCAGAGCTGTTTTTGGGTAGCCGGGAGGCGGGGCTGGCGGCGGCCGGCTTTGACGGCAGCAAACCGGTGCTGCTGATGATGGGCGGCAGCCAGGGGGCCCAGGCGGTGAACGAGGCGCTGCGCGGCGCCTTGCCCGAGCTGCTTAAGGACCTGGATGTGCTGCACCTGTGCGGCAAGGGCAAGCTGGCGCCGGGCCTGATGGGCACCCCGGGCTATTTCCAGGCGGAGTTTGTGGACAGCGGGCTGAGCGACCTGCTGGCCGCGGCCGACCTGGTGCTCTCCCGGGCGGGCGCCACCGCCATTGGCGAGTTCCTGGCGCTGAACAAGCCCATGCTGCTGGTGCCCTACCCCAAGGGCGCCAGCCGCGGCGACCAGATCTTGAACGCCCGGGATTATGAGCAGCGCGGCCTGGCCATGGTGCTGCCCCAGGAGGAGCTGAACCCCCAGACCCTGGTCGCGGCGCTGCAGGTGCTGCGGGCGGACGCGGCGCGGATGCGCGCGGCCCAGGCGGCGGCGCCCCATGCCGATGGCACCGCGGCGGTCCATGGCCTGATTGAGCGGCTGGCCACCCCCAGGGACAGGGGGCAGGCGTGAGGGCCCCCTGCGCGGGCCCGGCCACCCAGGTGGTGGCGGCCCTGATTGGCCAGGCGGGCCGGCTGCTGATCTGCCAGCGCCCGGCGCACAAGGCCCGGGGCCTGCTGTGGGAGTTTCCCGGCGGCAAGGTGGACCCGGGGGAGGGCCCCCGCGAGGCGCTCATCCGGGAGTGCCAGGAGGAACTGGGCGTCACCCTGCAGGTGGGCGAGCTGTACGCCCAGGTCACCCACCCCTACCCGGACCTGCTGGTGTGCCTGCGGCTGTACCGCGCGCGGATTGTGAGCGGCGAACCCAAAAAACTGGAGCATGCCGACCTGCGCTGGGTGAGGCCGGAGGACCTGACACAGTATGACTTTTGCCCGGCGGACACTGAAATCATCGCCCGGCTGGCGGGGGAGGCGGGGGGCTGCGGCAACACGCCGCCCCAGAGCAAGCAGCATGAAGGAGGCCAAGATGAAGCATTATCAAGCTGAACGCCTGTTTGAGATGACCATGAAGCTGGGGGAGGGCCCGCTTTGGGACGTGCAGGAGCAGGCCCTGTACTGGGTGGATATCCCGGAGGGCCGCGTCTGGCGGCATGACCCTGGCGAGGGCAGCCACAGCACGGTGGCCCTGGGCAGAAGCGTGGGCATGTGCGCCCTGGCGCGGGAGGGCGGCCTGGTGGTGGCGCTGGAGGACAGCATCGAGCTGGTGCACCAGGGCGAGCGGACGGTGCTCGCGGGCGGGGTGGAGCCGGACAAGCCCGGCAACCGCTTCAACGACGGCAAGTGCGACCCCGCGGGGCGGCTGCTGGTGGGCACCATGGGCACCGACGGCACCCCGGGCGCGGGCAGCCTGTATTCGCTCACAAAGGGCGGGCCGCTGCGCCACCTGCTGGGCAGCGTCACGGTGTCCAACGGCATCGGCTTCAGCCCCGACAACAAGCACCTCTACTACGTGGATACGCCCTCAGGCCACCTGTGGCGTTTTGAGTATGACCTGGATAGCGGGGACATCAGCGGCCGCGTCGCGCTGATTGACTACACCCAGGAGCAGGGCAATTTTGACGGCCTGTGCGTGGACAGCGAGGGCATGATCTGGGTGGCGCACTGGGACGGCTACCAGGTGAGCCGCTGGGACCCTGGCACCGGGAAGAAAATCGGCCAGGTGGAGGTGCCCGCGCCGCTGGTCACCAGCTGCTGCTTTGGCGGCAGGGACCTGGATACCCTCTACATCACCACGGCGCGGGGCTGGGATGAGGAGCAAATCGCGCGTTACCCACTCTCCGGCGCGCTGTTCGCGCTGCGGCCCGGGGTGAGCGGCATGGAAATGGCGCGGTTTGGCTAAGCCGCGGCTCAGCATGAATCCCCGCCCTTCCAAAACAATCAGAGCAGGCAAGCCGCCTGCTCTGATTGTTTGTGTTGTGTTGTCTGCCGCCGCCAGCTTATACCAAACGAATGAAGAAACACACTGATGGGCCGAGCAATTTTTTGTCTCCACTAAGCTGAGGGAAGGAGGCGTAGCCGTAGCCTACGCTGACTGAACAAAGCAACGCGGAGGCGAAAAAGGGCCGGCTCATGGAAGCGTTTATGATTGAGTTTGGTATTACTCCTCCGGGAAGAGGCGGGTCATCAGCCCGTGCAGCGCCTGGGCGTGGCGGGCCTCATCCTTGGCCATCTCGTGCACCGTGTCATGCACGGTGCCGTACTGCAGCTGGCCGGCCAGGTCGGCCAGCGCCTTTTTGTCCGCGCATTCGCCGGCCTCGGCCTCCGCGCGCAGGCGCAGGTTGGTGTGGGTGCTGTCTGACACCCCCTCACCCAGCAGCTCCAGCAGCCGCCCGGCGTGGTTGGCCTCCTCCAGCGCCAGGCGCTCAAACAGCATGGCGGCCTCCGGGTAGCCCTCGCGGTCGGCCGCGCGGGCCATGGCCATGTAGGCGGCCACCTCCTGGGTGTCGTTGTGCAGCCGTTCACGCAGCGCGCTCACCACGCGCGCGTCCACCTGGCGCGCGGCGCCCAGGGCGTGGCCGTCCTGCAGGCTCAGCCCGCTGTCCAGCAGCTCAAAGGCCTCTTTGGGTGCCTTGCACACCGGGCAGATGTCCGGCGGCGTATCGCCCTCATGAATGTAGCCACAAACCTTGCAAATCCAGCGCATGCGTCCCCCTTGCCGGCCTGAGGGCCGGGTAATTTGATCGGTGTGTTGTCGGTTTAGATGAAGTGTTTCCGGATGAAATCGGGCGCCAGGTCATCATCGCCGCTGACGGACAGCACAAACAGCAGGTTGCGCTTCTCGGCCAGGCTTTCCAGCTGCTGGAAGAACCACTCGGTCTCCTCCGGCCGGGCGCGGACCAGCTTGTAGAAGGCGTCAATGAAAATGGCGGACACGTCAAAGTTCTGGGCCAGCATGCCGCAAATAAACCCGAAGAACATTTCCGGGCTGATGATGCCGTACTCGCCCGCGTTCACAAAGCGCACCTCGTGGCGCAGGTCAAACATGTAGCGGTTGTCATCATCAATAAAAACAACATCACCTTTCTGGTCTTTGATGGACTCGTTGGCCAGGTCGATGATGCGTTTGGTCTTTCCGCTTCCCTTCAATCCGTGGATGACTTGAATCATGGGATCTTCCCTCCCTTATGAGTTCTGTGTGATGCGATTATACCACAAAGCCGGGCGGCCCGCCACCGGGTCCATGGGGATTGGGGGGCAGAAACGCCGGATAAACAATGGCCGCAAGGCTTGGGCCTGCCCGGCTGATTCAGCTGGCTTGGCCCTGGGCCCAGGCCTTGAAGGCGGCCACCAGCGCCAGGATGTTGTCCGCGGGGACGTCGTCCATGATGCTGTGGGTGGGGGCCAGGATGAGCCCGCCCTCTGGGAAGGCGGCCACGGTGCGCGCCACCAGGGCGGGGATGTCATCAGCGGGCAGGAAGGGCAGGTCGCGCTGGGTGCTGATGCCGCCCCAGACGCACAGCCGGCCCTGCAGCTGCCGTGCCCTGTCCAGGCCGTAAATCTCCGGCTGAAAGGTCTGGTAGATGTCCAGGCCCAGGTCGGGCAGCTCCAGCAGGATGTCCCGCAGGTCCCCGCAGCTGTGGTGGGCGGTGAAGCGGCCATGCCGGTGGCAGCTGGCAAAGATCTCCTCAAAGCAGGGCTTGATGAAGGCCCGCCACAGCGGCGGCCCCATGATTAGCCCGCGCTGCTGGCCCCAGTCATCGCCGGTATACACGCAGTCATAGGGGAAGGCGAAGGAGGCCTCCAGCACCTCCAGGCAGCGCCGGGTAATCTTGCCCAGAAAGCCGCGCACGGCCTCCGGCTCGTCCAGCATCCAGATCAGCAGGTTTTCCATCCCGCACAGGGACCAAGCCCGCTCAAAGACCGAGAAGTGCAGCTGGGCCACGTGGAACTTCCCGTCCTGCTTCTTTGACAGCGCGTGGGCCTGGCCGCGCACCCAGGCATGGTCCACCGCGGGGGGGCTGTAGGCCTTCAGCGCTTCCAGGCTGTCCACCACCTGCCCCACGATCTGGCCCACGTCCCGGTCCACCCCGCTGCGGTCCCAGATCACGCCATACTCATCCTGAAACACGCCGGGGCGGATCTCCACCTCCGGCGCGGACAGGCTGGTGATGCTCAGGTGGCTGCCCGCCTGCTCCTCAAACCCGGCGTCCCCGGTGTGGGCGATCATGCTGTCCAGCGCGCCCTGGTTGAAGCTGAGCTGGTAGGGCACGCCCAGGCTGTTGTCAAAGCGCAGGGCGGCCAGCACGCGGTCACGTTTCGTGGTCATGGTTTCCCTCCAGTTCAATTTGTGCCAGCTGTTTCAGGTCCATCTTGCGGCTGTGGCGGCGCAGCGGCTCGCTGCTGATCCTCTCGGTGCGGCAGATGCCCTGGTAGACACAGAAGTCGCATTCGGCGCGGCCGCTGGCGCGCACCAGGGGGGCGCGGGCTATGTGGCCGGAGAAGATGCCCCGGGCCAGCTCCACCACCTTTTTCTGGGCCAGGTCCATCAGGCCTTCCAGCTCCTCCCGGGTGAGCAGCTTGCCGCTCTCGCGCAGGGAGCCGTCCTTGCGCAGGTAATCCACCAGGCTGACAGGCGGCTGGGCCTGGTCCATGCCCTGGATGACCCTGGCGTCCGCCAGCAGCACCCCGTCCAGCCGCAGCGCCTTGCGCGCCTCCTTTTGCGCCTCCTGGGCGCTGTCCGCGCGCACCAGGGGGTCAGCCAGGCGCTGGTAGAAGGCGCCCGCGGGCTGGAAGTCCATCAGCAGGGTCAGCGCCGCGCGCAGGTAGAGCATCAGCTGCAGCTGCACGCCGGCTTCCAGGTCGCCGGCTACCAGGCTGGTCTGGCCGGACTTGTAGTCCACCACGCGCAGCAGGCGCAGCCCCTCGTCCAGCACCACGGTGTCCAGGCGGTCAATGGTGCCGCGCAGGCGCAGCAGGCCGCCGCCGGGCAGCTGGATGTGCAGGGGGGGCAGGCCGCCGGGCAGCCCGAAGCGCAGCTCGCTGTGGGCAGGGCGGAAGGCCGAGGCGGCGCCCCCTTCGGTGAGGGACCAGGCCATGCGCCGGCACAGGTTCAAAGGGCCCTGGGCGCGGCTGCGCGCGCGGGGCGTGTCCGCCCAGGGGGCTTCCTCCCAGCCCGCGGTCAGCTCCCCCAGCACCTCGTCCATCAGCCCTTCCGCCTGCCCCCGGTCCATGGCCGGCCAGTCCGGGTGGGCCATGGCGCGGGTGGTGAAGCCGTCCATCGCCGCGTGGTAGAAGCTGCCCAGGTCGGTGTGCCTGAGCTCCCACTCCTTGCGCTCGCTGGGGCGCAGGCCATAGTCCACAAAATGCCGGAAGGGGCAGCCCGCGTAGGTCTCCAGCCGCGACACGCTGACCACACCCTGGGGGTGCAGCGCAGCGGCCACCTGGGCGGGGATGGACTTGTTGGGGTCATCTCCCCGCAGGGCGGCCTCCACCCCCCTGGCCTGGTGCGCCCAGTCAGGGTGCGCCTGCAGCCATGCCCAGGCCGCCCACCAGGGCGGGCTCATCTCCCCTGTGGCCATCAACCGCGCCACCTCGTCCAGGGCAGTGGCCGGGGTGAAGGGGCGGGCTTCCCGGGGGCTGCCCACCGCGCCCCCCTCCTCCACCAGCCGGGGGAACATGGCCCTGATGCGGGTCAGCTCAATCAGCGGGGACAGCGCCTTGCCCTGGTCGTCTGACAGCGCGTAGCTCAGCTGCACCTGTTGGCCCGCCTGGCTGAGCGCCTTCCAGAAGTCCAGCAGGCGGATGCCCTCGCGCTGTGGCAGGGACAGGTTCATGCGGGTGTCCAGCCCCTGGCTGATGCGCTCGCGCTCCGGGTCCTGAATCAGCGTTTCGCCGCTGAGGGAAAGCGCCCCGGCGTTGAGCCCCAGCACATACACGCTGTGGGGCTGGCGGGCCATCAGCTGGCCCAGCAGGCCGGCCTGCACGCTGTGCTGCTGGGGGGGCAGGGTGGCCAGGCTGCTGCGCTCCAGCGCCGCCTGGAACCACTGGGCGAAGCGGCCCAGGGGCACCCGGCGCTGGCCCAGCAGCTGGTCCATCTGGGCAAACAGCTCCATCAGCTGGGTCCAGACCTGGCCCGCGCGCTGGGCCTCCTCATGCAGGCCCAGCGCGCCCAGGCGCTCATCCAGCGCCATCACCCGCCCGCGCGCCCCGATGTCCTCCAGAAAGCGCAGCACGGCGGCGATGGAGGCGCTGGCCGCGCGGGACCGGGTCAGCCCGTCCCGCAGCGCCATCACCGGGGTGATGGCCAGCTGCCGCAAGGCCTCCATCTCCTGCGCCAGTTCCTCCCCGCCCCGGGTGAAGGGACGGGTCCAGGCGGCGCCGCGGACGCCATGGGCGCGGGCGTAGTTTTCCAGCTGGAAGGCCTGCTGCGGCTGAAGCGGTGAATAGGGGGACTTGAGGTAGCTGTAGACCGCCCGGCTGGGCCAGGCGGCCGCCTGCACGCAGCGCAGGGCGTCCAGCAGGCAGCGCACCAGCGCCTGGGCCAGCAGGGGCTGGCGGATGGCCACAAAGTGGGGGATGCCATAATCGGCGAACACGTTGGCCACCAGCGGCGCGTAGCTGTCCTGCGCCAGGTAGACCGCGATGCCCTCCGCCGACATGCCCATGGACAGCTGGCTGTGGATTTGCTGGGCCACCTGGCGGATTTCATCATGCGGGGTGTGCCCGGCGTACAGGCGCAGCCCCTCCGGCGGGCCCTCATAGGGCTGCTGGCGGGCGCGCAGCAGCTGGTGGTCCAGGTGGCGCAGCGCCTGGGGGCGCGGGTCCGCCCCGGGGGGCGGCCAGTCCCAGCGCCAGGGCAGGCTGTCCATTGTGAGCAGCCGGGTGAAGGCCTCCACCGAGTCCGCCACGCTGTGGAAGGGATCCGCCTCGCCGTCCCGCGCGCGGTCCATCACCATGTAGAGGGCCAGGCTGTCCGCCCTGGCGGCCAGCAGGCGCAGCAGGCGGGTGAGCGGGGGGGTGAGCAGGTCAAAGCCATAGGCGATGACCAGGTGGCCCTCAAACAGCGTGCTGGCCGCCAGCCGGGTGAGCAGCTCGCGCTCCCTGTCCTCCCGGTCGGCCAGCTGGCCGGCCATGGCCTCTTCATACGCGGCGTAGAGCAGGCTGAGGTCGCGCAGCTTGGGGCTTGGCGCTTCCTGCGCGTCCAGCCATTCAGCCAGCCTTTGCGGGCTGATGTCCGCGCCTTTCAGCTCGCTGATCGCCTCCAGCAGCTTGCCGGGGAAGCCCGGCTTCTCCCGCGCGCTGGCGTAGCAGGCCAGGTCGCTTCGCAGCTCCCACAGCACCCGGGCCAGGGTCAGCGCCTGGCCGCGCTCGTCAATCAGCTCGCGCTCGTCCCGGCCTGCCCGCTCAAAGACATGGTTGGCCAGGCGCGAGGGGGAGAGCACCTGCAGGCGGAAGAAGCCCTTGACCTCAAGGGCCTCCAGCGCGTCGCGCTCCGCCTGGAGGGTGTACTGCTCGGGCACCAGCAGCAGCGCCTGCCGCCCCTGCCGGTAGGCCGCCCTGAGCCGGGCCGCGGCCAGCGCCCACAGGCCCGGGCCCCGCCCGGTCACGATGTGTATCACAAAGCGCCTCCCCTTTTTGCCCGGCGGCGAATTGCCCGCCGCCTGTCATGCTGCCCTGAGTATAGCACAGTGGCGGCGCCATCGCGGGGTTTGATTTTTGATGGCCTTGGGGTACAATGGGGCCACGGGCCCGGCGCAGGATGGCCGGGCTGGAAGGAGCGCCCCACTTGAAGAGAACCCTGGTATTGTTCATGGCCCTGCTGCTTGTGCTGCCCGCCCTGGGGCGGATGGAGGAGGGCCAGGCCCAAAGCCCGCGGGAGGACCTGATCAACCGCATGATCAGCACCGCCAAGGAACAGTTTGACAAGGCCCGCGGCCGCGCCCTGCCGGCGCATTCCTCGGGCGACATCTATGTGTGCAAGAACTTCACCGTGTACATGTTCCGGCAAAACCGCGACGCCTTCCGCCTGGCTGAGTTTCCCGACGTGCCGCTGGTGATCGCGGACAACCTGCCCCGGGAGGAGAGCCGCCCCTATGCCTACGGCATCGCCTGGAAGGACATTCCGGCAAGCGAAGGCCACGCCTTTTATGAGGCGGCCAGCTTCTACTACGACAGCCAGCTGTCCAAGGCCGAGAACCGCGAGCTGGCCCGCGCCTTTATGCAGCAGGTGCAGCGGGGGGATTTCTTTCAGATGGCGGCCAACTATTACTATGGCGTGGGCGCGCACAGCCTGGTGTTCACGGAGGATTATGACCCGGAAACCGACTCGGTCACCTGGACGGATTCCAACATGAAGGGCAAGAAGGTGGATGGCAAGCGCTATGGCTACATCCAGTATGACGCGGTGAAGAAGATTGACTGGTTCATCGATGCCTTCCTGCGCAAGAACCACGGCGCCACCCTGTACCGGCTGCGGGATGACATCATCTACAAACCATAATCCTCTGGAAGCCTTGGCTTTTTAAGGGTTGGCAGGCTTGCCAACGCGGGGCCTGGCCCCATGATGCCGCCGGCCTTTTGCCGGATTACCCGGTCTGGATGGCTGTGAGCGCCGCCTTGACCGCCTTCACCTGATCCGCCAGCGCCATGGACGGCGCGGGCGGATTTTTTTGTGCCGCCTGCTCCGGCAGGTAGGGCAGGTGGATGAAGCCGGCCCGGGTGGGCAGGTTTTGCAGCCTGATGAAGTGGAGCGCGCGGTAGATCAGCTGGTTGCAGACAAAGGTGCCCGCGCTGTAGCTGAGGCTGGCCGGCAGCCCGGCGTCCCGCAGGCTGGCCACCAGGGCCCTCACCGGCAGGCTGGCAAAATAGGCCGCCGGCCCGCCAGTCACCAGGGGCGCATCCCGGGGCTGCTGCCCCAGGTTGCCGGGGATGTCCGCGTCGGCCAGGTTGATGCCCACCACCTCCACCGCAATCCCCGCCCGGCCGCCGGCCTGCCCCAGCATCAGCAGGGCGTCGGGGAGCCGGTTGGCCAGGGCCTCCTCCAGCAGCTGGGCGGACAGATGAAAGGCGGTGGGCAGCAGCAGCTTGGCAAGGGCGGCGCCGCCCAGGCCGGGGGGCAGGGCCTCCAGCACCAGCTGGGCGGGGTTGCGTCCCTCGCCGCCAAAGGGGTCAAAGGCTGTCACCAGGATGCGCATGGGCAGGGCCTCCATTTTTTAATTTGTTCAAAGCCTGCGCCCCCTCCCAGTGAAACCTGCCGGGGCGCCATGTTTTTTCGCGTGTTCATCATACCACAGCAAGGGCCCCTGCGCCGCAGCCCGCCGGGCATGCGCCCGGGGGCGTTTTTTGTGGTGGCCGCGCCGGGCAGGATGTCAGCCGGTGTCAGCGCATGTCAGCCCGGCGGCGTGCTATGCTGCCCGCAAACGAGAACAAACGTTCGTGAATGGAGGGAGCAGCATGATCACCATCCCGGCGGACAGCCTGCGGCAGGGACGGCCCGGCCCCGAGGCGCTGCGCATGGCGCTCAGGCAGTTTGAGGCCGGCCTGCCCCGGCTGAACCGCCTGGCGCGCTACTACGAAGGCCGCCACGACATCGCGGGCCGCGCCCGCTTGCCCGGCCTGCCCAACACCCGCCTGGCCCACGCCTTTCCGCGCTACATCGCCCAGGTGTCCGCCGCCTACCTGCTGGGGGAGCCGGTGCGCCTGGAGGGGCCGGAGCCAGCCACAGGGGCGCTGCGCGCGCTGCTGGCCCGGGCGGGCGCGGACAGCGTGGATGCCCAGCTGGCGCTGCACCAGGCGGTGTATGGCCGGGCTGTGTCCCTGTGCTATGAGGACGCGGCCGGCCAGCCCCGCCTGTGCGCGCTGGACCCGCGCGCCGCCTGCGTGGTCCATGACGACACCGTGGCCCAGGTGCCGCTGTTTGGCCTGTGCCTGGGCCAGGGGCCGGCGCGGGAAATGAGCGTGTACACCCCCCATGAGGTGCTGCTGACGGACAGCCAGGGCCGGGTGCGCCAGGCCAGGCCCCACGCCTTTGGCGCGCTGCCCATGGCAGAATACCCAAACGGCGGGGACGGCCAGGGGGATTTTGAGCAGGTGCTGGCCCTGGTGGACGCCTACGACCTGCTGCAGTCCGACCGGCTCAACGACCGCCAGCAGTTTTCCGACGCCCTGCTGGTGCTCACCGGGGTCATGGGCATCGCGGAGGACGGGCTGGAAGGCCCCGGCGCCCTGGAGCGCCTGCGGCAGGAGAAGACCCTGGCGCTGCCGGATGAGCACGCCCGGGCGGAGTGGCTGGTCAAAACGCCCCTGGAGCGGGACATCGAGGTCCTGCGCGAGGCGCTGGCCCAGGACATCCACAAGTTTTCCCTCACCCCGGATTTTTCCGACGTGCGCTTTGCCGGCAACGCCTCGGGCATCGCGATCAAATACAAGCTGTTCAATTTTGACAACCGGGTCAAGCTGAAGGAGCGCTTCTTCACCCAGGGGCTGATGGGCCGGGCCGAGGCCCTGTGCGGCTGGCTGGATCAGCGCCAGGGCCTGCGCCTCAGGGCGGAGGAGCTGCGCTTCATCCTGTCCCGCCGCCTGCCGGTCAACGAGTTGGAGCGCGCCCAGACCCTGGCCCAGCTCAGGGACATCGTGCCGCTGGCCACCCTGCGCCACAACGCGCCCCTCACCCCGGCACCGGGGGATGAGGGGGTGGGCGGCGAGCAGTGAGACCATCCCCGGTCACCCCGTTGCCAAGCGACCACATACAGAAAGGACACCAAGCATGAACCTGCAGCCCACACAGAAAGCCCTCATCCCCGACCAGGCGGACGACAGGCAACTCACCCCCGCCCCTGCTGCGGCCTCCCTGCCGGAGGCGCCCCAGCCGCTGCCGCAGCCCCCTTCCCCTTCCCTGCCCGATGAGCCCGCTGCCGCTCCCGCTCCGGATCCGGTGCCCGCCCTGGATGCTCCCACGACCCAGGCCCCCGCCCTCTCCCTCGCCCAGCGCGAGGCCGCCCTGGCCATCCGCGAGCGCCAGTTTGAGGCCCGGGAGCACCTCCTGGCCCTCGGCCTCCCCCGGGACATCCTCCCCCACCTGGACTATTCCTCCGATGAGGCCCTGGCCAACTCCCTCAAGGTCGCCACCCTGGCCGCCGGCCAGGCCGCCGCCGGCCCCGGCGCCCCACCCGCCGCCAGGCCCCCAGCCCCCCAGTTCGCCACCTATGTGGACCGTGCCCGCCTCTTCCAGGAGGACCCCGTCCTCTACCGCGACATGGTCAACCAGCAGCAGCCCGGCTAACCCCCTTCCCTCCCATCAGCCCATCTTGAAAGGAGCATCCCACCATGGCCACCACCCTCAAAGCCAACCTCATCGTCCCCGAAGTCATGGCCGACCTGGTTGAATCCAAGCTCGGTGACCGCGTCACCCTCCTGCCCCTGGCCGTCCAGGACAACACCCTCCAGGGCCAGCCCGGCGATACCCTCAAGTTCCCCGCCTTCCGCTACATCGGCAAGGCCGAGGTCGTGGACGAAAATGCCGAGGTCGTCCCCTCCGTCCTGTCCTCCTTCGCCGTCTCCGCCACCGTCAAAAAGTACGCCAAGGGCGTCCAGCTCACCGATGAGGCCCGCCTCTCCGGCTATGGCGACCCCGTGGGCGAGGCCGCCACCCAGCTGGCCTACGCCATTGACCATGCCGTGGATGATGCCCTCTTTGCCCAGCTGGAAACCCTCCCCGTCTCCCGCCTGGTGCCCGTCACCTCCCTCACCGCCTCCGCCGTGGCCGATGCCCTCACCGCCTTTGGTGAGGATTTGGAAGGCCCCAAGGTCATCCTGGTGGATGCCGTAGGCTTTGCCACCCTCCGCAAGGATTCCACCTACATCCGCTCCTCCGATATGGGCCAGCGCGCCATCTTCTCCGGCGTGGTGGGCGAGGTCTGGGGCTGCCAGATCATGGTCTCCAACAAGGTCAAGCATAACCCCGTCCTGGGCGAGCTGCGCTATTACATCGTCAAGCCCGGCGCCCTCCGCCTGGTCAACAAGCAGGGCACCCTCATCGAGGTGGAGCGCGAGGCCAAGTTCATGCGCGACAACATCTTTGCCTCCAAGCACGCCGCCGCCTACCTCTACGACACCTCCAAGGTGGCCGCCGCCTCCGTGTTCTCCGCCCTCCAGGCCATGGACAGCGCCGCCACCGGCATCCGCTCCGAGGCGGCCCCCGGCGCCAACATGACCTACCTGGTCATCCCCGATGAGCACGCCGCCCCCGCCGGCTTCACCTGGAAGTACATTTTCAACAACAACACCACTTCTTCCGCCACCTTTGGCACCCCCGTGACCGGCCTCACCCCCTGGCCCGGCTCCTCCACCCCCATTGACGGCAGCACCTTCTCCAATGGCCACCTCTTCCTGGTGGACAAGGACAACAAGCCCTACAAGCG
>JAAYEI010000066.1 GCA_012728815.1 Clostridiales bacterium | reverse complement strand
CTCCACGCCGGCATGCCCCTGGAAGAAGCCAGAAGCAAGTTTGCCGCCGTCTTCTCCCAGGTGTCCGCCGAGGAAATCTCAGCGGCGGAACAGGCCCTGATTGACGAAGGCCTGCCCGTTTCCGAGGTGCAGCGCCTGTGCGAGGTCCACGCGGCCGTCTTTGAGGACGCCATCGTCAACCCGGACAGCCCCCTGACGGAGCGCCCCGGCCACCCCGTCCACACCCTCTTCGCCCAGAACGCCGCCCTCAGGGCCTTGATCGCCCAGCTGCGGGACCTGATGAAACAGGAGGACGGCGCCTCCCTGGAGGCCCTGCGCCAGGGCACAGCCCGGCTTCAGGGGATCGACAGCCACTACAAAATCAAGGAGAACCTGCTCTTTCCCTACCTGGAGAAGGCCGGGGTCACCGGGCCGCCCCAGGTGATGTGGGGGGTGGATGACGAGATCCGCGCCCAGCTGAAGGACGCCGTCTTTGCCCTGGCCCACGGAGACGCCACCAAGCTGGAGCCCGTCTTCGTCCGCCTGGAGGACATGGCCTTCAAGGAGGAGCAGATCCTGATGCCCACCCTCCTGGACAAACTGGACGAGGCAGCCTGGCGCCAGGTGGCCCAGGATTCTGCCGAGTTTGGCTTCTTCCTCATCCCGCCGCCCCCGGCCTTCCCGGACAGCAGGCCCCAGGCCGGCACCGCCACCCCCCTGGCTGCCTCCCTGGCCGGTGCCCCGGACAGCGGGCCCACTGCCAGCCCCGGCCGCATTAGCCTGCCCACCGGGGACTTCACCGCAAGCGAGCTCACCGCCATCTTCAACACCCTGCCCCTGGACATCACCTTTGTGGACAAGGACAACAAGGTGCGCTTCTTCTCCCAGACCCCGGACCGCCCCTTCCCCCGCACCAAGAGCGTGCTGGGCCGGGACGTCTCCAACTGCCATCCCCCCGCCAGCGTCCACATCGTGGAACAGATTGTGGCGGACCTCAAAAGCGGCAAGAAGGAATACGAGGACTTCTGGATCCAGATGAAGGGCATGTTCATCCTCATCCGCTATTTCGCCCTGCGCTCCGAAACCGGGGAGTTCCTGGGCGTCCTGGAAACCACCCAGGACATCGCCCCCATCAAGGAGATTGAAGGGGAGAAGCGCCTCATGAGCTGAGGAGACGGGGGCCGAGGAACAGAGAAACCGGGGGACGCCTACCTTTTTTGACAAAAAGGTAGGGCCAAAAACTTCTGGTATTGTCTGCTTCTTGTGTCTGAACCCCAAACGGGCCCACAATGAAAATGTTAAAGCCCTGGCAACTGCTTGTTGCCAGGGCTGTTAAATAGCTGTTTTATCAGATTAGTATCAGTCGCCTTTGGCCTGCCCCTCCGGTTCCGGGGTGCTCTGGGGCGCCGGGGTGATGCCCGCCTCGATGTTCTTGGGGTCCAGGTGTTTATACTCCCAGCCGGGCTTCAGGGGCTCCTTGCGGAAGCTCATCATCTCCGCCACCGTCACCAGCTGATAGCCTTTTGCAATCAGCGCCGGCACCACGTCCTTCATAGCCTCCCCCGTGGTGTTCCACACGTCGTGGCACAGCACGATGGCGCCGTTTGCAGCCTGGTTCAAAATGCTGTCCACCGTGGCGCTGGCGCTTCTGGTTTTCCAGTCCAAAGAGTCAACGGACCACAGGATGATGGGCAGGTCCAGCTGCACCATCGGCCGCCTGGAGATGCGGTTGGTGGCCCCGTAGGGCGGGCGCATCATGGTCACCCGCTGCCCGGTGATCTCCAGGATTTTTTCCATGCTCCGCTCCATCTGGGACAGCACGGCGGATTCGGAAATCTCCCTGAAATTGGGGTGGGACCAGGAGTGGCTGGCAATCTGGTGGCCGCCTTCCGCAATCTTCCGCAGTATCTCCTCATTGCCCGCGATGTTCTTTCCCAGCACAAAGAAGGTGCCCTTCGCGCCGTGGGCGTTGAGGGCCTCCAGCACCACCAGGGACTCCGGCTGGGGGCCGTCGTCAAAGGTCAGGGCGATCATGGGCTTGTTGGGGTCGATTCCCCGGGCCAGGGCCTGCTCCCGGGTCAGGTCCGGCGTGGGCTCGGGCAGCGCCTCCATGGGGGGCAAGCCCTGCTCAAAGGTGAGGTATTCCTTCATCATGTAGCCTTCCTTGCCGTCCTGTGTGGTGACCTTGCAAAACACCTCGCCGTCCGCCTGGACATACACCGTGGCGCCGCTTTTGTAGCGGCCCAGGGAGGGGGCGTTTTTCTCCGGCCGCTTGCGTAGATGCAGCGGGCCCTTGGCCACCTTGGCCGGATAATCCTCACTGGCCAGGGCCGGCGCCGCCACAAGGACAGCCAGCACCATCATCAGCAGCAGGGCCACGACACGTTTTCCCATACGGACCTCCTTGAATACACCAGCATCATACCCATACAACGAGGCAGTGTCAACGAATCATCCCCGCTGTACTCCCTATGTTTTTCACCCGGAAAACTGCAATTCAAACAAACCGGGAGCGAATCAAACATGGCGGGCGGCTGTATACAGGCCTTACCATGGTGCGCATCAGGCGTTGACCGGGAACAGGTAGCCTGTCCCAACCCCTCAAGAGAACTGCCGGTTGCTGCGAGGCAGCAGGGGAAGGGCAGCGCGAGTACATCCCGAGAGCCGCAGGCCGAACTGACAGTAGGCTGTGCCGGATGCCCACCGTTACAGGGGCGGACAATGTTGGTTGTCGTCAAGCTGTCTTCGACAGAAAATTGAGGTGGTACCGCGGTTCATCCGCCCTCTGCACGTGCAGGGGGCGTTTTTGTTCCAGACACCCCAATCCACAGAAGATGTCACCCCGCCTGATGCATTTTACAACAGGAGGAACACCCCATGAAAAAGCTGCTCACTGCCCTCATCCTGCTTTTCATCCTCACCCTGGCCCTGCCCGCTGTGGCCGCTGACAAAACGCCCCTGGTGGGCATCCTCCAGCTGGTCCAGCACCCCGCCCTGGATGCCGCCCGGGAGGGATTCATCAAAGGCCTGGCCGATGCCGGCTTCACAGACAGCGACAACGTAAAACTGGATTACCACAACGGCCAGGGCAGCCAGGACATCATGGCCAGCATCGCCGACCAGTTTGTGGCTGCACCTGTGGACCTGGCTCTGGCTATTGCCACCCCCGCGGTCCAGGCCCTGGCCGGCAAGACCGAATCCATCCCCATCCTGGGCACCGCCGTCACGGACTTTGTCCAGGCCAAGCTGGTGGAAACCAACGAGCACCCCGGGTTCAACGTCTCCGGCACCTCGGACATGAACCCCGTGGCCGAGCAGATTGACCTCATCAAGCGCCTGGTGCCGGAAGCAAAAACCCTGGGCCTGCTGTATACCTCCAGCGAAGTCAACTCCCAGATCCAGGCCGCCCTGGCCAAGGAGCGGGCGGAGCAGCTGGGCTTGTCCGTGGTGGAGGTCACCGTCAACAACACCAACGATGTCCAGCAGGCCGCTGTCAATATCTTGGGCCAGGTAGATGTCCTGTACATTCCCACGGACAACGTGGTGGCCAGCTCCATCGCCCTGGTGGTGGAGGAGGCCCTGTCCCGCAAGATCCCCATCGCAGGCAGCGAGGCCGCCCATGTCCACGGCGGCGGCACCTTCACCCTGGGCATTGACTACTTCAAACTGGGGGAGCAGACCGGCCACATGGCGGCCCGCATTCTAAGGGGCGAGGCCCAGGTGTCCGAGATGCCCATCGAGCGCCAGGACCAGTTTGACCACCTCATCAACAAGACCTACATGGAGGCCCTGGGCCTTGCCATCCCGGAGGACCTGCTGCCCTTTGCCATTGAGGTGGGACAGCCTTGATAAACCCGCCCCGCTTCTGATATCCTGAACCATCCCTGACACCGCCCTCCCCGGGCCACACCCCGGGGAGGCATCGCTGAGATTTCGAGGACACACATGGAACAAATTCTCCTGGGCGCCGTATCCCTGGGCCTGCTCTGGTCCATCATGACCCTGGGGGTCTACATCTCCTACCGCATCCTGGACGTGGCCGACCTGAGCGTGGAGGGCTCCATCACCCTGGGGGCCGCCATCTGCGCCGGCATGATCACCGCCGGCGGGAATCCCGTCCTGGCCCTCCTCATCGCCTTTATAGGGGGTATGGGGGCCGGCCTGGTCACCGGCCTGCTCCACACCAAGCTGGGCATCCCCGCCCTGTTGTCCGGCATCCTCACCATGATTGCCCTGTATTCCGTAAACCTGCGGGTCATGGGGGTGTCCAATGTGTCCCTCCTGCGGATGCCCACCGTCTACACCCTCATCGGTGAGCTCCTGGGCACCAGCAAGACCGTCTCCATCATGATCGCGGGCAGCCTGGTGGCCTTCGCCCTGGTCTTCATCCTCTACTGGTTCTTTGGCACCGAAATCGGCAGCGCCATCAGGGCCACCGGAAACAACCCCCACATGGTACGGGCCCAGGGCATCAACACCGACACCGCCATCATCCTGGGGCTCATGCTGGCCAACGGCCTGGTGGCCCTCTCCGGCGGCCTCATCGCCCAGTCCCAGAACTATGCCGACGTCCAGATGGGGGTGGGCTCCATCGTCATCGGCCTGGCCAGCCTCATCATCGGCGAGGTGCTCTTCGGCCGCCACGGCTTCAAAAGCCGCCTGCTGTCCATGGTCTTTGGCGCCATCACCTACCGCATCATCATCGCCCTGGTGCTGCGCCTGGGCATGCCCGCGGACGACCTGAAGCTCTTCACCGCCATCACCGTGGCCCTGGCCCTCTCCCTGCCCCGGTTTTCCGCCTACCTGGACACCATCAAGGCGTCCCTGAAGGGAGGGCGGCGCCATGCTTAAAATCACCGGCCTCACCAAGGTCTTCAACCCCGGCACCATCAACGAAAAAATCGCCCTGGACCAGGTGGACCTCCACCTGCGGCCCGGGGACTTCGTCTCCGTCATCGGTGGCAACGGCGCCGGCAAATCCACCCTCTTAAACTGCGTCGCAGGCGTCTACCGCCAGGAGGCCGGCAGCATCCTCCTGGACGGCCAGCGCCTGGACCGCCTGCCCGAGCACAAGCGGGCAAAGCACTTGGGCCGGGTCTTCCAGGACCCCCTCATGGGCACCGCCGCCGATATGGAAATCCAGGAGAACCTGGCCCTGGCCGCGCGCCGGGGCGGCTTCCGGGGCCTGTCCTGGGGGGTCACCGCCAGTGAAAAAGCCGAATTCCACACCCGCCTGGCCGCCCTGGGCCTGGGCCTGGAGGAGCGCATGTCCGTCAAGGTGCGCTTGCTCTCCGGCGGCCAGCGCCAGGCCCTCACCCTTTTGATGGCCATCCTCAAAACCCCCAAGCTCCTCCTCCTGGACGAGCACACCGCCGCCCTGGACCCCAAGACCGCCCGGGCCGTCCTGGCCCTCTCCGACCGCTTCATCAGCGACCTGGGCCTCACCTGCATGATGGTCACCCACAACATGCGGGACGCCATCGCCTACGGCAACCGCCTCATCATGATGAGCCAGGGCCGCATCATCCTGGATGTCAACGGGGAGGACAAGCGCCAGCTCACGGTGGAGCAGCTCATCCACCTCTTCTCCAGCCGCTCCGGGGAGCAGGTCAACAACGACCGCATGCTGCTGGGGTAGGCGGCGCGCGGAGGCGGAGGGGAACAGGCAGGGGGCATTCATGAAAGAATGCCCCCAGTTTCTTATGAACTTGAAGCTCTGTCTGTCCCTTGTCAACCTGCCAAAAGGCAACTGGTTCTCATGGAACAGAACTTTTTGCTAAGCGCGGTAGATGTTCAGCAGCACGCCTTTCTCTGTCAGCCTGCTGCTGACCTGCCTGAAGGTGAAGGGCTTGCCCTGGCTGTCAAACAGCCGCTTGCCGCTGCCCAGCACCAGCGGGAACACCATCTCACGGTACTCATCCACCAGGCCCTCCCGGAACAGCCCCCGCACCAGCTGGCCAGAGCCGTAGACCAACAGGCGCTTCTTCTCCCTGAGCCTGCGGATTTCCGCCATCACGTTGTGGCGCAGATATACGCCGTTCCAGGCGGGTGTGCGCAGCGTGGTGGTGGGCACATGCTTCACGCTGCCGTTCATGAAATCGGCCCCTTCTTCCTTCATGTGAGGCCAGGCGGCGGCAAACTGCTCAAAGGTCACCCTGCCCAGCAGCAGCGCCTCCGCGTCTGCCTGCGCTTCCCCCTGGAAGCGGGCCAGGCTGTCGTCCCAGTAGGGCATGGTCCAGGATGGGGACTCCATCACCCCGTCCAGCGTCAGGTACATCGCCACCACAATCTTGCCCATGGTTTTTCCTCCTGCCTGGCGGGGGATGCCCGCCGGCGCGCAGTAGATGATACACAAAAATGCCCGGCTTCAGCCAGGTATGCGCCTAGCCATTTGGCCCTGGTTCTGTGTCAAAGCCCGCCATCAGGTCAAGCAGGTCCGCCTCCGTCGGCGCATGAAAGCTGGCTTCCGGCGGGGCGAAAAAGTGCATCGGCCGGCTGCTGATGGGGTGGTCAAAACCCAGCTGGCAGGCGTGCAGCATCAGCCGTGGCGCGCCGGGCAGGTTTCTGTGGCCGTAGATGGCGTCGCCTAGCACCGGGTGGTGCGCGGCGGCAAAATGCACCCGGATCTGGTGGGTGCGCCCGGTAATCAGGCGGATGAGCACCAGCGCGCTGCGCTCATCCTGGCGCACTGTGCGCCACAGGGTCAGGGCCGGGCGCCCGCCAGGCACCACCGCCATCTGCTTGCGGTCTCTGGGGCTGCGGGCAATGGGCCCTTCAAACCGGCCGCGCTCCCCCTTCATGCGCCCGGACACCACCGCCAGGTAGTGCTTGGTAATCCGCCGCCTGGCCAGCGCCTGGGACAGCGCCAGGTGGGCCCTGTCGTTTTTGGCCACCAGCATCAGGCCGCTGGTGTCCTTGTCCAGCCGGTGCACAATGCCCGGGCGCTTCTGCCCGCCGATGCCCGACAGGCTGTCCAGGTGGTGCAGCAGGGCGTTAACCAGCGTGCCGCGCTCATTGCCCGCGGCCGGGTGCACCACCAGCCCGGCGGGCTTGATCACCACGGCCAGCGCCTCATCCTCATATAGCAGGGTGATGGGAATGTCCTCCGACTGTGCGGCATATTCCTGTGCCTCCGGAAGGGTTGCCACCACTTCAGACCCAGAATCTACCAAAAACGAGGGCTTGGTCACCACAATGCCGTTGACGCGCACCTGCCCCCCGCGGATCAGCCGCGCCGCCTGGGAGCGGGACAGGCCCTCGCCGCTGAGCAGCACATCCAGCCGCCTGCCATCCCCGGTCCGGATCAGTTCAGCCATGCTGCCGCCCCCTGGGCATCAGCCAGGCCAGCGCCAGCAGCGCCGCGCCCAGGGTCAGGCAGGCGTCCGCCAGGTTGAAGGCAGGGAAACGGATGAACAGCGGCTCCAGGTAGTCCAGCACCGCGCCATGCAGCGCGCGGTCCACCAGGTTGCCCAGCGCGCCCCCCAGCATCAGCCCGGCGCCCAGCGCCTCCAGGCGGTTCGGCGCCCGGCTGCCCACCCAGGCGGCCATCGCCAGCATCACCAGCACGCCCAGCAGCAGGGTGGGCAGCGGATTATCCGGCAGCAGGCCAAAGGCCACGCCGGTGTTGCGCAGCCTGGTCAGCCCCAGCACGCCGGGCAGCAACGCGCGCCTGGGCGGCAGGGGAACCAGCTTCAGGGCCAGGTCGGCGCCCAGCGCGGCCAGGGCCACGCGGGCCAACAGATGCTTCATGCCCACCTCCTGGACCCATTATACGGCGCGGGACATGTTTGGCAAAGGGCGATCACATGAACTGCGCGGTTCACGCATTCGGTGGTATACTCAACAGGGCGGCAGCAGGCTGTCGTCATCCAAGACCTCAAGGAGGATTCTATGAAGATGTCCTATCTCATCCTGGCTGTCCTGCTGGCAGCGTTTGGCGTGTATGCGCTTGGCGCTCCGGGCCGCGCCTTTGCCCTCACCGCCTCCGCGCAGGAAACGGAGCTGCCCAAGGTATATTTCGCCGGCGGCTGTTTCTGGGGCGTGGAGCACATGATGCAGCAGGTGCCCGGCGTGACCAAGGCCGTGAGCGGCTATGCCCAGGGCACAGTGGAGAACCCGGACTACCGGACCGTGATAGGCGGCGCCACCGGCCACCGGGAGACGGTGGAGGTCACCTACCGGCCTGAACTGGTCACCCTGGAGGAGCTGGTCACCCTGTTCTTCTCCGCCATTGACCCCACCGTGGCCAACCGCCAGGGCAATGACATCGGCACCCAGTACCAGACCGGCATTTACTATGAAAACGCTGAGGAGGGCGCGCTGATTGCCGGCCTGGCAGAAGCCGAGCGGGAAAAGCACAAGGCCTTCCTGGTGGAGATTGCCCCCCTCACCAGCTTCTGGGTGGCGGAGGAGTATCACCAGGACTACCTGGTCAAAAACCCCAGCGGCTACTGCCACCTGGGGCCTGCTGACTTTGAGCGCGCCCGCAACACCGGGCGCCAGGAAGTGCAACGTGTGGCGGAGTACCGCAGCATCACGCCGGAGGACGCCAAGCGCGCCATGGACGCGGGGGAGCAGCTCATCATCGTGGATGTGCGCGAGCCCTATGAGTTTGCCGCCGGCCACATCGCGGGCGCCATCAACCTGCCTCTGGGCAGCCTGCTGCAGCTGGCGCAAACCGAGCTGCCCGACAAGGATGCCCTCATCTACCTCTACTGCCGCTCCGGCGCCCGCAGCCGCACAGGCGCCATGCAGATGGTGCAGGCTGGCTACACCAACCTCTACGACCTGGGCGGCATCATCAACTGGCCTTATGAGGTGGTGCAGTAAACAAAAACCGCCCTGGCTGGCCCCATCGGCCGGCCAGGGTGCGGTTTGGCCCCAGGATCTAATGCGGCAGCGCGCCCGTTCACAGTGAACCGGGCGCGCTGCTGTTTGACGAGGCCTCAGGCGTTTCTCAGCAGGGTGTCCCCCTGCGCGTCCTCGCCCCTGATCATCCTGTCAATGGCCCGCGCGGCGTCCTTGCCAGCGCCCATGGCCAGGATGACGGTGGCGGAGCCGGTCACCACATCGCCTCCGGCGAACACGCGCTCCCTTGTGGTGCGGCCATCCGGCCCGTCCACCACAATGCAGCCCCACTGGTCGGTCTCAAGCCCCGGGGTGGTCAGCCGGATGAGCGGGTTGCTGGAGGTGCCAATGGCAATGATGACCACATCGGCCGCCAGCTCATAGTTGCTGCCGGCCTCTTCAATGGGCCGCCGGCGGCCGGAGGCGTCCGGCTCGCCCAGGGTCATGCGGATGCATTCCAGCCCTCTGACCCATCCGTTTTCATCGCCCAGCACCTGCACGGGGTTGGTGAGCATGCGGAAGGTGATGCCCTCCTCCTGGGCGTGGTGCACCTCTTCCAGCCGGGCGGGCAGTTCCTTCATGCCGCGGCGGTAGACGATGGAGACCTCTTCCGCCCCCAGGCGCCTGGCGCAGCGGGCTGCGTCCATGGCCACGTTGCCCCCGCCCACCACGGCCACATGCTTGCCGTGCATGATGGGGGTGGGCGCGTTTTGCTCGTAGGCCTTCATCAGGTTGATGCGGGTCAGATACTCATTGGCCGAGTACACCCCCTTGAGGGACTCACCCGGGATGCCCATGAAGCGGGGCAGCCCGGCGCCAGAGGCCACAAACACTGCCTCAAAGCGCATTTCCAGCAGCTCGTCAATGGTGAGGGTTTTGCCAATCACGGTGTTGAGCTGGATGTCCACCCCCAGGCGCTTGAGGGCTTCCACCTCGGCCATCACAATGTCCTTGGGCAGGCGGAACTCCGGAATGCCATAGGTGAGCACGCCGCCAGGCAAGTGCAGCGCCTCAAACACGGTCACCTCATAGCCCATGCGGGCCAGCTCGCCCGCGGCGGTCAGCCCGCCGGGGCCGGCGCCCACCACCGCCACCCGGTGCCCGTTGGGCAGGGGCCTGGGGGGCAGCTTGCAGGCGCTTTCGCGGTACCAGTCAGCGGCGTAGCGCTCCAGGCGGCCGATGGCCACGCTTTCGCCCTTCAGGGCGCGCACACAGCGCTCCTCGCACTGGCTTTCCTGCGGGCAAACCCGGCCGCAGACCGCGGGCAGGGCGCTGGCGGCGTTGAGGGTGAGGAAGGCCTGCTCCATCTCTCCCCGCGCGATCTGCCCGATAAAGGCGGGGATGTCAATGCGCACCGGGCAGCCCTCCACACAGGGTTTGTGGCGGCAGTCCAGGCAGCGGGCCGCCTCCTCCATGGCCATCTCCCGTGTATAGCCCAGGGCCACCTCGCTGAAG
The DNA here is from genome assembly GCA_012728815.1 of Clostridiales bacterium. Taxonomy (GTDB): domain Bacteria; phylum Bacillota; class Clostridia; order Christensenellales; family Aristaeellaceae; genus UBA6115. Next base: position 6,481 of record JAAYEI010000066.1, on the reverse strand, counting down.
TTGCCGGCGCGCACCTGCGCGTCCTGGGTGGGCATGCCCACCTTGGTGTTGGACAGGTTGCGCTTCATGGCCGCACCTCCTGCTGAAGCAGGCGGCAGTTTTCTTCCCGGTGGCGCTGCTCATAATCCTCATACATGCGGTTGCGGCTGATGACCTCGTCAAAATCCACCTGGTGGCCGTCAAAATCCGGCCCATCCACGCAGGCGAACTTGATCTGCCCGCCCACGGTCAGCCGGCAGCCGCCGCACATGCCGGTGCCATCCACCATGATGGGGTTCATGGACACGATGGTCTTGATCCCGTACCTGCGCGTCAGCTCGCTGACATACTTCATCATCACCAGTGGCCCGATGGCGATTACCTGGTCATAGACATGGCCCTGCCTGATCAGGTCCTCCAGCGCGTCGGTCACCCGGCCGTGCTCGCCGTGGCTGCCATCATCCGTCATCAGGCGCAGCACGTGGGACACGCGGGTGAACTCCTTTTCCAGGAAGACCAGGTCGCGGCTGCGAAAGCCGATGATGTTGTGGGTTTCACAGCCCTTCTCATAGAGCTTGCGGGCCACGGGGAAGGCAATGGCGCAGCCCACGCCGCCCCCCACCACGCAGACCTTGTTGAGGCCCTCGGTCCTGGTGGGCATGCCCAGGGGGCCCACAAAGTCGTGCAGGCTGTCGCCGGATTCCAGCTGGTCCAGCTCCCGGGTGCCCTCGCCCACCACCTGGTAGACCACGGAAACCGTGCCCATCTCAGTGTCCACATCGTGGATGGTCAGGGGAATGCGCTCAGAGTGCTCGCCTGCGCGCAGGATGATGAATTGCCCGGCCAGCGCCTTTCTGGCAATCAGCGGGGACAGCACCTCCATGCGCGAGGCGTTGCCGGACAGCCGGGTCTTGGCCACAATACGGTACATCGGGCGGTCCTCCTATAGGTCTGTGAGGGGCGGGGGCGCCTGCTTGAGCAGCAGCGCGCGGCGCTGGTAATCGGGCATGTGGCGGGCAATGAGCTGGTAAAAGGCGGGGGAATGGTTCAGGTGCTTCAGGTGGGCCACCTCGTGCAGCACCACGTATTCAATGGCGTCCATCGGGTAGGCCATCAGCCTGAAGGAGAAGCTGAGCGCCCCCTTGGCGCTGCAGCTGCCAAAGCGCGTGCGTGCCCCGGTGATGGTGATCCGGGTGTAGCGCAGGCCCAGGTCGCCGGCAATGCGCTCTGCCAGGGGCGGCAGCTGTGCCTTGGCCAGCTGCCTCAGGCGGGCTTCCTGCTGGGGGCTGTAGTCCACAGGCTGCCGGGGCGCGCGCTGCCAGTGCTGCAAAATCCAGCCAGCCTTGCTGCGCACGAAGGCGTCAATCTCTTCCTGCGGCAGGCGCTTTGGCGCGCGCACCAGCACCTCCTGCCCGGCGCGCACCTGGATGGCCAGGGTTTTTCTGTCGCTGCGCACCAGGCGGTAGCCGGTGGGGCGATCATCGCCAGTAAAGGGCAGGGGGAAGGCGTCCTTTAATGCGGGCGCCATTATTTGCGGAACAGGTTTTTCAGCTGGCTGATGACCCGGCGGGGCAACCTGCCGGACCTGCGCAGCAGCATCTCGGCGCTTAGCGCCTCGCGGCGGTAGGCCAGGTTGTCCGGGTCCATGTGCACCGCGGTGCGCCAGGCCTGGTGGGCGCTGAGGTACTGCTTGAGGCCTACCAGCGTGCGCGCCTGCAGCGCGTACCACTGGGCGTCCTTGCCCTCCGCTTTGCTCAGCTGCAGCAAAGCCAGCTCGTATTGCTTGCGCTCCAGCAGCTTCCGGGCCCAGTCCTTGGCCTGCTGCAGGGGTATCTGGGCGACAGGGGTCTGGCGGCTGGCGGCGATTTTCATGGCCTGCTCATAGGCCAGGTTGATGGCAATCAGGCGTTGCTGCCCGGCCTGCTGCTGGGCGGGGTCCTGAAATTTGTCCGGGTGGCAGGTCTTGGCCAGCTGGTGGTAGGCGGAGCGGATGGCCCGCTCGTCCGCGTCCGGGCGGAGGCCCAGCACCTCAAAAGCCGTCTGCATTTCCGTTTCCATTGCTGATCTTTTCACGCCGGATCAGGGCGCCCAGCGCGTTGAGCTTGCTCTCCAGGTGCTCATAGCCCCTGGCGATGGTGTCCGCCCGGTAAATCTCCGTGATGCCGTTGGCCATGAGGCCGGCAATCACCAGCGCGGCGCCGCCGCGCAGGTCCGGCGCGTACACCGGCGCGCCATGCAGCTCGGGCACGCCCTCTATATAGGCAATCTTGCCGTTGATGACGGATTTGGCGCCCATCTTGCGCATCTCATCCAGGTGCTTGAAGCGCGCGTCAAAGATGTTCTCAATGACCTCGCTGGTGCCCACGGCCCGGGTGAGCAGCGCGCTCATGGGCTGCTGCAGGTCAGTGGGGAAGCCGGGGTATTCCTGCGTGCTCAGCCGGATGGCGCGGTGGCCCTGGCGCAGCTGCACGTTGATGATGTCGTCCTGGCTGGTGACAAGCACCCCCATCTCCAGCAGCTTGGCGGTCAGCGCCTCCATGTGGGTGGGGATGCAGCCGCGCAGGGTGACCTGGCCGCGGGTAGCGGCGGCGGCAATCATCAGCGTGCCGGTCTCAATCTGGTCGGGGATCACGGTGTAGGAGGCGCCGCGCAGCTTGTTCACCCCGCGGATGCGGATGGTGTCCGTGCCCGCGCCACGGATGTGGGCGCCGATGCGGTTCAGGAAGTTGGCGGTGTCAACGATGTGGGGCTCCCGCGCGCAGTTGGTCAGCACGCTGTCCCCCTCCGCCCGGCAGGCGGCCAGCATCACGTTGATGGTGCCGCCCACGGTGACCATGTCAAAGTTGATGTTGGCACCCTTGAGCTTGCCCTCCAGCACAATCATGCCGGCCTCCTCGCGGATGCTGGCGCCCAGGGCGCGGAAGCCCTTCAGGTGCTGGTCAATGGGCCGGCTGCCCAGGTTGCAGCCGCCGGGGTAGCCAACCCGGGCATAGCCATAGCGCCCCAGCAGGGCGCCCATGAGGTAATAGCTGGCGCGCATGCGTTGGGACAGGCGGAAGGGCACGGTGTCGCCGCTGACCTGGCAGGGGTCCACCTGCATCTGGTTCTGTTGGGCCTGCCAGGTGACCCCGGCGCCCAAATGCCGCAGGATCTGCATCAGCACGCGGATGTCTTCAATATCGGGCAGGTTTTCAATCAGGCAGGGGCCTTCGGCCAGCAGGGTGGCGGGGACCACGGCCAGGGAGGTGTTCTTTCCCCCGGATACAAAGGTTTCCCCCCGCAGCTCCCGTCCGCCTTCAATGACCAGTTTATAATCAGGCATTCGCCGGCTCAACCTCCCCTGATAGTACGAACGGATTATACCATAGCGGGTCAGCCGCGTAAAGAAATGTAAAAATTGGCAAGTCAATACAGCATCAATCGGGGTAATTTGTAAAGTCTGATTTGTATCTTCGAAGTGATAAAATGTGAAATCTGGCATTCACCGGCGGCCCCCAGGTGGGCGCTGTGGTATGATGCCAGGGGCGCGCAAGGCGCCAGGAGAAGGTGTGCTGTGAGTTATGCATTGAGCTTGATGGCCGGGATGCTCATCTCGGTGATGGTGGTGTTCAATGGCGCGCTCAACGCCCAGGTGGGCGTGGGGCTGTCGCTGGTCATCATCCACATCGCGGGGCTGGTCACCATCAGCCTGGTGCTGCTTGTACGGCGCGAGCGCCCGCGCCGGGGCCGCCTGGCGCCGGTGTGGTACATGGCCGGGCTGATCGGCATCATCACCACCCTGTTCAACCTGCGTGCCTTTGGTCACATCAGCGTGTCTGCCATGATGGCGCTGAGCCTGCTGGGGGAAAGCGCCACCGGCCTGGTGGCTGACCATGTCGGCCTGCTGGGCTACCCGGTACGCCGCTTCCGGCGGGAGAAACTGCTGGGCCTGCTCATCACCCTGGGCGGCATCCTCATCATGCTGACAGATTTTGAGTGGGTGGCGGTGCTGGTGTCCCTGCTGGCCGGCCTGACCATTTTGCTGTCCCGGCTGGTAAACGGCCGCCTCAAGCGCGAGGTTGGCGCGGCCAGCGCCACCCTGATCAACTACTTGACGGGCCTGGCGGGCGCGCTGCTGGCGCTGCCGCTGCTGGGCCTGCCCCAGGCCATCAACCTGCATATGCCCCTCACCAGCTACCTGGGCGGCGCGCTGGGCGCGGTGATTGTAATCATATCAAACGCCGTGGTTGGCCGCATCGCTTCCTTTTACATGACGCTCACCCTCTTTGTGGGCCAGGTCAGCGCCGGGCTGCTGCTGGACATGGCGCTTATCGGGAGCTTTCCGGCGCGCACCGCGCTGGGCGGGCTGTTTGTGCTGGCCGGGCTGTGCGTCAGCCTGTTGCAGGACAGGGCCTACAAGCGGCGCATGGACAGGGCCGCTGAATCATTATAAAAACTCCGGGCTTCCCCAAACTTTGGGGAAGCCCGGGGCATTGCTGGCCGGAGGGCTTACTCCTCCGCCTGGGCCTCGCGCAGCTTGGAGGCATCCAGGAACCAGACCAGGTAGCTCGCCCGCTCCTGATAGTCCTGGCCGCGGGGGGAGAAGCCCTGCACGCCATCCCCGTTGGGGCGGTAGTCCAGGTTGAGCAGCACATAGAGCAGCTGGCCGGTCTTGCCGCTCAGGTCCTCCTTGATGCTCAGCGCCTCCCCAAAGGCATGGGCCTGATCGGCCAGGCCCTCCGGGTTCACTTCGCTGATGCTGGCCAGGTCCGGGAAGAAGGTGAAAAATTCGCTGTTGATGTTGGCGTTCTGGGCGTCCACCTCATAGCGAAGGGTGACCTCATCCCCCTCCACCAGCACAACCACCTTGCCAATCGCGCGGGCGTTGGAAGCCAGCAGGCGGAATTCGCGCTCACCCTGGATGCGCAGGTCCACCGGCACAAACATGTACCATTTGCTGGTCAGCTCTGGCTTGATGTCCCGGAAGCGGATGCCCTCCACACCGGCGGTGTTCTTGGGCCAAACCACCGAAGGGTTGGCCTCCTGCGCCATGACGGGGGCGCCCAGGCCCAACACCAGGGCCAGCAAGAGCAGCATCGATACAACTTTCCTCATATGAAACCTTCCTTTCCTGCGGCAAACGCCTACTATCTATGCTTGTTTCATACCCGTTTCCTCGCGGGGCGTAACCCAAACCGGGCCATCAACCCCCTAAAAAATCCAGATTGACAGCCTGTAGCGCCCTTGCTATAATACACAAGCGTTTTACGCAGCCCACGCCCATCACGGAGAGATGGCCGAGCGGTTGATGGCGCTGGTCTTGAAAACCAGTGATGCCGAAAGGCACCGGGGGTTCGAATCCCTCTCTCTCCGCCATCTCAGCGCATTTGGAGAAGTACCCAAGTGGCCGAAGGGGCTCCCCTGCTAAGGGAGTAGTACGTTAACGCGTAGCCCGGGTTCAAATCCCGGCTTCTCCGCCAAAACCCCGAGAAATCAACAGTTCTCGGGGTTTTCTTATGTCCTCTTACTGTGGCCATCAAGCTCAAAAAGTACACTCAGAACCGTGAAAATGCACTGTGATGTCTACACGGATGCCTACAAGTTAAGATAAAAAACAACTCCGATCGCAGGGCGTCAAGCGCCAATTTTTAGGTGGTGAAGTCCAGGGGGCTCTCCCCACCAGCCTGGAGGGTAGAGAAGCCTTTTTTTCCAGGCTCCTCTGGCCAAGCGCCGCTTCGTGACGCATGCCGCGCGTTCTCAGTACATTTTTGCCGTGCTTTCAAACTGCGCGGTGGTCAGCCCCTGCTCCGCCGCGTAAGCCTTGCCCGCCCCGGCCCAGGCCATGCCCCGTTCCATCAGCCGCATGGCGGTGGGCGATTTGTCAAACACGTCGTCGTGGTGCCCCAGGGAGCAGTAGAACACCCGCCCGTTGCCCCAGAACTTGGTCCAGGCCACCGGCATGTCCACCGGCTTGTTGCTGACATGGTAGTAGGGCACGATGGGGAAGCGCGTGCTGGCCAGCACCTCGATGGCCGGGTCGATGTGCAGGTAGTAGTGCTCGCTGACCACCTCAAAATCCTCCAGGCCCTCCACAATGGGGGAGGAGCCCTGGTGGATGTGGACGGTGTACTTCACCCCGTCCCCGCCCGGGTGGCTGACCCACTGCCCGCCGGTCATGAACTGCCAGTGGGTATCCTGGCGGAAGGCGTCACACAGCCCGCCATGGCAGCCGGCCAGGCCCACGCCGCCGCCCACGGCCTTTGACAGGTTCTCGGTGTACTCGCGCTTGATTTCGCCCATGGTCCAGCAGAACACCACCAGGTCCAGGGCCTGCAGCGCCTGCAGGTCGCCCAGACAGTCCAGGCTGTCGTGGATGGTGGCCTCATAGCCCATGCCGCGCAGGCTGGCGGCAAAGCGCGCGCTGGTCAGGTGCGGCTCATGGCCGTCCCAGCCGCCCTGGATAACCCATGCTTTTTTCATTGGTATTTCCTCTCTGTGGTGTTGTTGGCCTGATTGTACCACG